>NZ_KB897995.1:0-32323 GCF_000377325.1 Thioalkalivibrio sp. ALgr3
AGGGGCTCGGCCGCCCGTTGTTGATCAAAAACGGGCGCGCGCACGGCGTTGCGGCTCCCTTGTGCAGAATGACTGCACGGCGGTCGCCGCGCCTTGTTCGCACGCAAAAGCGACTCGAGCGCGAACGTGTACATTGATCAGTGTTTCCCTCAGGCGGCGTCGTCGGCCTGCACGCGCACACAGTTGCGCCCTTCGGCCTTGGCTTCGTACATACCCAGGTCCGCCCGGGCCAGAACGGCATCGACCGATTCCTCCGGCATCCAGGCGGCCACTCCCACGCTCGCGGTCATGCGCACCACCGCGTTCCCGCTCTGTACGCAAAGTGCTTCGACCTCGGAACGCAGGCCCTGCGCGCGCTTCTCCGCCCGTTCCAGCGGCACGCCGGGCAGCAGCACCCCGAACTCCTCCCCGCCCAGCCGGGCCAGGGTCTCGCCGGGCTTCAGGGCATCGCCCAGCACCCGCGCCGTCCGACGCAGGACCTCGTCACCGACGGCATGACCGTGGCGATCGTTCACACCCTTGAAGTGGTCGAGATCCAGCAGCACGACCGTCAGCGGCTCCTCCTCCAGACGCGTGCGATGGCGGGCCGCCTCGGCGGCATCGAAGAATCCGCGCCGGTTGGCCACGCCGGTCAGCGGATCCGTGGTGGACATCCGCACCAGCCGGTCCATGGCCGCAAACTGCCAGTGGCGCAATGTATCCTCGCGATGCGCGATGGCCAGCAGCGCAAGCAGCACGAAGGAGACAAACAGCCCCGCCAGTCGGGCCTCCGCTTCCTCGGCGCCGGCAGCACTGCCAAGCACCACGCCCCAGGTGGCGAGCAACAGCACCGCGGTGAGACCCCAGCGCCAGCGGCCGGTGTTCGGCAGCAGCAGCACGAACACCACCCCGACAAACGCGAACTGGCTGACGTCCAGCGCCGGATTCGAGTGTTCCAGTCCATAGACAAAGGTCAGCGCGAGGGTCAGAAGCGTCACGCCGATGCCGGTCAGCGGGGCAGCGGTGAGCAGGCGTTCCGGCCAGCGCCAGACACTCACCGCCGCCGCCACGAGCATCACCGCGAAGATCCCTCGCAGCCCCAGCGCAAGCGAAAGCCATTCGGCCTCCAGACGCGCCAGATCCAGCGGAACCAGCGCCCCCAGCATGGCCAGTATCAGCACGAGGACTACCAGGAACGTCCCCCGCATCCCGCGCGAACGCTCGCTGCGAAAACGTCCTTCCAGCTCCCGGTCCGGGAACTCGGCCGTCCACGGGGAAGGGCGCGGCAGCGACACCGGGAGACCGCCATACGGCATGTAGCTGGGACGATCGGCCACCCGCTTCCCCTTCGAATGGATATTGACAGTGCAGGATCCCACGACAGCTGTGAGCGTACCAGAGGCATACCGTGACCGGCACGGGGATTCGCTCAGGCGTGCAGGGCCTCGCGCGGCAGCGCCGAGGAGATCATCCAGGCGGCAAAGACAAACAGCGTGGAAGCCACCAGCGCCCCCTCCAGCCCCCAGAGCATGAAGATCGCGCCGGAGGCGACGGTTCCGACCAGACGCCCCCCGGCATTGGCCATGTAGTAGAAGCCGACCTTCATCGCGACCCGGTCGGCCTCGGCGTAGTCGAGGATCAGGAACGAGTGCACGGCCGAGTTGATGGCGAACACCACGCCGAACACGCCCAGCCCGACCATCAGCACCCAGGCCGGATCCAGGCCGGCCTCCAGGCCGATCACGATGGCCAGCGGCAGCAGCATGAGAACGAACGCCCACAGACGCGCGGTCAGCCCGGTCGGATGCAGCCCGCCCCTGCCCAGCAGGCGCGGCACCGAGGCCTGCACGATGCCGTAGCCGATCACCCACAGCGCCAGAAACGCCCCCACCTGCATGTGGTTCCAGTCCAGCGTCGCGCTCAGGAACACCGGCAGCGCGACCACGAACCAGACATCGCGCGCGCCAAACAGGAAAAAGCGCGCGGCCGAGAGCACGTTGATCGCGGTGGAGTTCGAGAACATCCGGGTGAACTTCGGCTTGCCGCCGACCTTGCCAAGGCCACGCGGCAGCCCGACCACCGAGAACAGCATCACCACGGCGAGCATCCCGGCCAGGACCACCAGCGCCATCTGGAACCCGACCGAGTACAGCAGCGCGCCACCGACGAAGAAACCGACCCCCTTCAGCGCGTTCTTGGAGCCGGTGAGCACCGCGACCCAGCGAAACAGCCGCCCTTCGCCGTCGCCGGCGACCAGCTTCACCCCGGATTTCGCACTCATCTTGTTCAGATCCTTGGCGATCCCCGACAGGGCCTGCGCGAACATCACGTACGCCACGCCCAGCCACGCCTCGGGCACCGTGAGCATCAACAGCGCGGCGACCTGCAACACCGTCCCGCCGATCATCGTCGTGTTCACCCCCAGCCGCGCGGCCAGCCAGCCGCCCGTCAGGTTGGTGACCACCCCGAACAGCTCGTAGAACAGGAACAGGAAGGCGATCTCCAGCGGGCTGTAGCCCAGCTGGTGGAAGAACAGCACGACCAGCATGCGGATCGCGCCGTCGGTGATGGTGAACGCCCAGTAGTTCGCGGTGATGCGCGCGTAGGCGCCCACGCCGAGTACCGGCGAAGCGTCAGGATCCGGACCAGGGAAACGCTGATTCATGTACACGCTCGCGCTCGAGTCGCTTTTGCGTGCGACCAAGACGCGGTGACCGCCATGCAGTCATTCTGCACAAGGGAGCCGCAACGCCGTGCGCGCACAAAAGCGGCCGAGCCCCTTCGGGGTTGACACCCCGGGTTCCCCGATCCTGCGTTGCGGCCCTTGCCGGTAGAACCACTACCGGCTGGGCACCGCGCCTTGTCTCGGAAAACCCGGGGTGCCAACGCGAGCGTGTACATGGATCAGTGTTTCCCTGGGGGCCGCCTTGCTCATCGCGGCGGGGAGTGTAGAGAAAAAGCATGAACGCCACATTACGCCACGGCGGGGCAACGCGCACCCCGCCGTGGCCGTCGACTCATGCTCAGAAATCGCCGGTGCGGCCGGCTTCGACGATGCTGTAGATGGTGTCTCTCACCTCGCGCGCGACCTCTTCCAGATCCTCCGGCAGATCCGTGGCATGCAGCATCATGTCCATGTTGGTGGTCACGATCCAGCCCTGGCCCTCGTCATCCTCCACCACCGCGATGCGACACGGCAGGAAACTGGCGAAGATGATGTCGTGCTGCACCATTTGATTGGCGATCAGGGCATCACAGAACGCCAGAATGCGCATGTAGTTGCCCTCGCCGCCCATGGCCGTCACCTGATCGGAAAGCGGCAGGTTCGCCACTTCCTGAAAGTTGCGCAGATTGGCCCGCAGCTGCATCGACTCCACCGCCTCCTCGACGCTCACCCCGTCCTCGATCCGGAACACCTCGGCGCTGTGCCGCACCATCTGCTGAAGCGTTTCGCGATCGAGCTCCGGTTCCTGCGTCGCATCCGGTGGCGAAGCCGTCAGGCCGGGAGTCCAGCCCAGCAGCAGCAAAAACAGAATCCACCGTTTCATGTTCCACCTCCCGCCGTTGCGCGGCCCCCGGCCGCTTCATCGAAGGTAGACCACTCACCGAAACACAGGCGCCAGATCACCAAAAAACCCCGCGCCGCTCGTGCGACACGGGGTTTGCCATGAAGCCCCTGCGACCGCGGCGCCGCGATCGCTCGGTCCGTCTGCGCCGAGCGGTTCAGGCGCTGGCCGCGGCCATCACCGCATCCGGGATGCGCGGGGCCTCATTGCCCAGGCGCCGGCCGGCGGCGTTCAGGACCGCCTGCAGGGTCGCGGCGGTGGTGTCCTCGCCCAGGGCCACGCCCACCGAGCGCTCGCCGTCCACCGAGACATCCACCGCGGCCATCGCGCGCGCCTCGGTCCCGGCCTCCACCGCGTGCTCGTCGAAATGACTGACGCGCACCTCCACGCCGCGGCTGGCGTGCAACGCCTCGGCCAGCGCCTCCACCGCGCCGTGGCCGGCCCCGTTCAGGCGGGTCTCCTGTCCGGGCGGGCCCACGGTGGCATCCAGGCGCACCACCGGCCCTTCCTTCTCCATTTCGTAGCGCACCAGATCCCAGCCCGGCACCGGCGCCAGGTAGTGCTTCTCGAACAGCTCGTGGATGCGCTGCGAGGTGACTTCCTCGCCGGAGGCCTCGGCGTCCTGCTGCACGATGCGGGCGAACTCCACCGCCAGCCAGCGCGGCAGCTCGATGCCGTAGTCGCGCTCCAGCACGTGGGTCACCCCGCCCTTGCCGGACTGCGAGTTGATGCGCACCACTTCCTCGTAACGCCGTCCCAGGTCGCCCGGGTCGATCGGCAGGTAGGGCACGTTCCAGTGGCCGCCATGCTCGCGGTAATGCGCCAGACCCTTGCGGATCGCGTCCTGATGACTGCCGGAGAACGC
This sequence comes from Thioalkalivibrio sp. ALgr3, assembly GCF_000377325.1. Taxonomy (NCBI): domain Bacteria; kingdom Pseudomonadati; phylum Pseudomonadota; class Gammaproteobacteria; order Chromatiales; family Ectothiorhodospiraceae; genus Thioalkalivibrio; species Thioalkalivibrio sp. ALgr3. Next base: position 4,411 of record NZ_KB897995.1, read on the forward strand.
GGTGTACACCAGCTCGCCCGCCCAGGGATGGCGCGGATGGATCGGCATGTCGGTGCATTCCTTGTACACCTCCATCAACCGCTCCATGTCGGACAGGTCGATGGTCGGGTCGATGCCCTGCGAATACAGGTTCATGCCGACGGTGACCAGGTCCATGTTGCCGGTGCGCTCGCCATTGCCGAACAGCGTGCCCTCCAGCCGGTCGGCCCCGGCCAGCAGACCCAGCTCGGCCGCGGCCACGCCGGTGCCGCGATCGTTATGCGTGTGCAGCGACACGCAGATATGTTCGCGGTGCTGCACGTGATCGCAGAACCATTCCACCTGGTCGGCGAACACGTTGGGCGTGGCCGACTCCACCGTGGCCGGCAGGTTGATGACCACCTTCTGGCCCTGATCCGGACGCCAGATCGCCGTCACCGCGTCGACCACCTCGACGGCGTAGTCCAGCTCGGTGGTGGAGAAGCTCTCCGGCGAGTACTGGAAGATCCAGTCGGTCTGCGGGTACTTCGCCGCATAGTCGCGCACCCAGCGCGCGCCGTTCTCGGCGATGCCGCGGATGCCGTCGCGGTCCATGCGGAAGACCTGCTCGCGCTGCGCCGGGTTGGTGGAGTTGTACACGTGCACCACCGCGCGCGGCGCGCCCTCCAGCGCCTCGAAGGTGCGGGCGATCAGGTCCTCGCGCGCCTGCGTCAGCACCTGCACGTACACGCCCTCGGGGATGCGCTGCTCGTCCACCAGCCGGCGGGTGAAGTCGAAGTCGATCTGCGAGGCGGCCGGAAAGCCGATCTCGATCTCCTTGAGCCCGATGTCCACGAGCACCTCGAAGAAGCGCATCTTCTGCTCCACGCTCATCGGGTGCACCAGCGCCTGGTTGCCGTCGCGCAGGTCCACCGCGCAGAAACGCGGGGCCGCGGTCGTGCGGCGCGCGGGCCAGCGCCGGTCCGACTTGTCGATCGGCGGGAAGGGGGCGTACTTGGTGTGATCGAAGCTCATGACGATCTGTCTCCTGATACGGATGCTTACGGCTTTCCTGTTGGGACAACAGAATAACGCAGAGTTCGCCGCAGGGAATTGCGAATTACCCCCATGCCGCTTCTTTTTCGCCATAGGATTGCGCCGGATGACGCTTGCGCGCAAGATTCGGCTCATGGAAAACGAACTGCACCGCCTCGATCGCTACGACCGCCGCATCCTCGAGATCCTGCAGGAGGACGCCGGCATCTCCAACCAGGCGCTGGCCGAGCGCGTGGGGCTCAGTCCCTCGCCCTGCCTGCGCCGGGTGCGCGCGCTGGAGAATGCGGGGATCATCCTGCAGCGCGTGGCCCTGCTGGACCGGCGGCGTCTGGGGCTGGAACTGACCGCGCTGATCCATATCGGCATGGATCGGCACACCCCGGAACGTTTCGCCCATTTCGAGGAAACGGTCGCCACCTACCCCGAGGTGCAACGCTGCTACCTGATCACCGGCCAGGCGGCCGACTACATGCTGCAGGTGGTGGTCCCGGACATGGATGCCTATCAGGAATTCCTGCTGCGGCGCATCACCAGGCTGGAGGGGGTGGACAGCGTGCACTCCAGCTTCGTGCTGCGCCGGGTGCTGGACCGCACCGCGCTGCCGCTGGACTATTCCCCGGGATGACCCGGGCGGCGCTCAGACCTCCGGGGTCTCGCCACTGACCGGCGCGGCCGGGGCCGCCGAGCCGTCGGCCACGAAGCGATGCCCCTGGCGCAGGCAGTAGCGCAGCCACTTGTACAGGAAGCGGTTGTGCCGCCAGCGACAGCCGAGGCCCGGCTGACCCGCGAGGGTATCGATCATCCGGTCCTCCCCGGTACTGCGGCAGTAGCGCCCCAGCACCTCGGCCTGGCGGGCGTCGTGGAACATGCGCACCCGCACGTCCGGCTGCTCGCGCACCCGGTCGCCTTCGCCGAAGCGGTAGGTCAGGCGCAGCGTAGTGGTATAACGGGTGCGCTCCAGCACCTCCAGATGGAGATCGAGGGCCCCGTCCACGCGCGAGACGGCCCGTCCGCCCACGGCGGCGGGATCGGGACACAGGCGGCGCAACTGCAGATAGTTGTCCTCGTAGAGCTCCATCAACGCGGCGAAGGTCACCGGCCGCGGCTGGAGGTACGCGGGGGTACGGCTGTCCAGCAACATGGCGGCGGAGTCTAACAGCCCTTACCCGGACCCGTCCGGCGACCCGGTGCCCGGGGCGGAAACGCCCGGAGGTTTCTGCTAACGTCGGAACAAAGCCAAGGGAGCAGCGGAGCACATGGACATCAGCGTCGTCACCACCCATCCGTTCGAAGACCAGAAACCCGGCACCTCCGGCCTGCGCAAGCGCGTCGCCCGCTTCCGCCAGCCACATTATCTGGAGAACTTCGTCCAGTCCGTGTTCGACAGCCAGCCCGCGCTGGAAGGGGCCGAGCTGGTGCTGGGCGGGGACGGGCGCTTCCACAACCGCGAGGCGATCCAGACCATCCTGCGCATGGCCGCCGCCAACGGCGTTGGCCGGGTGGTGGTCGGGCGTGGCGGGCTGCTCTCGACGCCGGCGGCCAGTCACCTGATCCGCAGCCGCGGCGCAGCCGGGGCCCTGATCCTGTCCGCCTCGCACAATCCTGGCGGGCCGGAGGGCGACTTCGGCATCAAGTTCAACACCGCCGCCGGCGGCCCGGCCCCGCCCTCGGTCACCGACGCCATCCACGCCCGCAGCCAGGCCATCACCCACTACCGCATCCTCAAGGAAGCAGTGCACGTGGATCTGGACCACCTGCATGCGACCGCCCTGAACGGCATGGACGTGGAAGTGATCGACCCGGTCGCCGCCTACGCCGACCTGATGGATCAGCTGTTCGATTTCCACGCGATCCGCGAGCTGCTGGCCGGCGACTTCCGCCTGCGCTTCGATGCCATGCACGCGGTGACCGGCCCGTATGCCGAGGCCCTGCTGGTGGACCGTCTGGGGGCTGCGCCGGAGAGCATCCTGCGCGCGGAACCACTGGGCGATTTCGGCGGCGGACACCCGGATCCCAATCTGACCCATGCGCGGCTGCTGCGCGAGGCGATGTTCGGCCGCGACGCCCCGGACTTCGGCGCCGCCTCGGACGGTGATGGCGACCGCAACATGATCCTCGGGCGGCATTTCTTCGTCACCCCGTCCGACAGCCTCGCGGTGATGGCGGCCAATGCCCACCACATCCCGGCCTTTGCCGATGGCCTGCGCGGGGTCGCGCGCAGCATGCCCACCAGCCAGGCGGTGGACACCGTCGCCGAGGCCCGCGGCATCCCCTGCTACGAGACCCCCACGGGCTGGAAGTTCTTTGGCAACCTGCTGGACGACGGGCGGATCCGCCTGTGCGGCGAGGAGAGCTTCGGCACCAGTTCCGACCACGTGCGCGAAAAGGACGGCCTGTGGGCGGTCCTGTTCTGGCTCAACCTGCTGGCCGTGCGCCGGCAGTCGGTGGAGACCATCGTGCGTGAACACTGGGAGCGTTTCGGCCGGCACTACTACACCCGGCACGATTACGAGGGGATCCGCAACGAACATGCAGAAGCGGTGATGGAACGCGTGCGTGACCGGCTGGCCACCCTGCCGGGACAGTCGCTCGCCGGACAGACGGTCCGGGCCGCCGACGACTTCGCCTACACCGACCCGGTGGACGGATCGGTGGCCGAAGGTCAGGGCCTGCGGGTGATGTTCGAGAGCGGCGCGCGCGTCGTCTTCCGGCTGTCGGGCACCGGCACCGAGGGGGCCACTCTGCGGCTGTACATCGAGCAGCACGAGACCGCCCCGGACCGGCTGGCCCTGGACGCGCAGGAAGCCCTGCGCCCGCTGATCGACGCCGCCGGCGAACTGGGCAACATCCCGGCGCTGACCGGCCGCGAGCGCCCCGACGTGGTGACTTGATCCGTCAGGGGGCGAGCTGCAGGGTCATCGCCCCCTCATCCACCTCCACCGACTCGATCCCCGCCTGCAGGCCCCGGAAGGGTTCCAGGGCCAGCAGGTCTTCGTCCTTCAGCCCGCCCAGCCAGGCATCCGGGAGCGGGATCCCGGCCACACTGACCCCGACCAGGCGCGCGCGCACGCCCTCGTCCTCGGTGGTCTCGAAGTGCACCCCGGAATTGACGTTCAGGGTGCGTCCGCCCAGCAGCGGGACCTCGGCGGGGACATCCACCCGTACCCGGGTGCTGACCTGCCCCGGGGTCAGGCGCACCGACACGCGATTGGCCAGATCCGGATCGCGCGCGATCAGCGCGTTGAGTTCGCGTTCGGAGAACGCGATCCGGCGCGCGGCGTCATCTTCCTCGTAGAGTTCGGGGATCAGCGGCTCGGCGTCCGGGTCGTCCAGTTCCACGATCGCCCCGCCGCGTTCGGCGTCCGGACGCGGCACGGCCGGTTCCCGCGTGCGCTCCAGGGCCTGCAGCTTGTCGTCCAGTGCCTGCTGCTCCTCGACATCCAGTTCCACGGACTTCGGCTCGCCCGACTGCAGCTGCACCCAGCCCCAGAATCCGGCCCAGATGATCGCCAGGCCGAGCAGGATCAGCAGGTAGCGCGGCGGGCGCCCGGTAGAACCGGCCACACCCTTGCCGGTGGAATCGCGTTGGGCCATGTCAGGGGTCTCGGTGTAGATCCGCCGGCATCGTCGCCGCCGGGTCGCGGCGCGTCAAATGAAATCGAACAGCGACAGCCGGCTGGTCTCGCTGTAGGTCTGCTGCGCCGCCTGCAGCGCGACCTGCTGCTGGTTGAAGCGGCTGATGGCCTCGGCATAGTCGAGGTCGCGGATATCGGAGGCCGCGGTTTCCAGATCCAGCAGCCGGTCCTCATTGAGCTCGGTCTGGTCGTCCATGGTCTTCAGCCGCGAGCCCAGGTCGGCCCGGACCTCGTTGAAGTTTTCCAGCGCCGCATCCATGTCGGCCAGGGCCGTATTGGTGGCGGTGGCCAGGTTGGCCCGGTTCTCCCGCGTACCGGTGCCGTCCTCCAGCGCGGCGATGATGTCATCCAGGGTGGAGAAGATGTCCTTGTTGCCCGCCGGACGCGAGAGCACCTCGTCACCTTCGACCGGGTCTCCGCTGATCGTCACCGAACGCCCGAAAAAGTCAATGGATTCGCCCGGAACGAACGCTTCCTCACTCAAAACTGGTTCATCATCCTCGTCCAGCACCAGGTCGCCATCAACATCGCGGAGGCTGTAAGTCATCTCGCCACCGACTTCCTCGAACCGAATGGTGTAATCGTTCCCATCAAGCTCGCGCACGTCGTATACCTCGGCCTTGTCGATCACCAGCGAGCTGCCGTCTCCGAGTCCATTTTCGCCACCAATTTCGGCGGTGACCCGGCCGTCATTCTCCGGGATTTTCATGAACACGTCCGCGCCGGTATCGCCGACGGGAACCGTGCGGGTCGGCGAGATCTCGACCTCACGCACGCTGCCGGTGCCCTCGGCACCCTCATAGCGGACCGTCCCCTCGCCATCCTGCTTGAACGGCTGCTCCAGCGAATTGGTACCGGCGAAGATGTACTCGCCGTTGGGATCGCGGGTATTGGCGATCTCGAACAGCTCGTCGCGCAGCTGGCGCAGCTCGTTCGCCTGGTAGCGCCGGGTCTCGTCGGTCTGGCTGTCGTTGTTGCCGGCCACCACCAGTTCGCGCGCCCGCTGCAGGGCATCGGTGCCCGACTGCAGCAATGACTCCTGCTGTTTCAGGCGCGGTTGCGCGTTGTCGATGTTGCGCTGGTACTGCTCGGTGGCACTGATGATGCGTTCGAACTGGTTGGTCTGGGTCGCGCCGCTGGGATCATCGGAGGGCCTGAGGATCCGTTCACCGGAGCCCAGCTGCAGCGACGTCCGGTTCATCTCGGACTGGTTGCGCTGGATCTGGTCGATCCCGGTCTGGAAGATCTGGGTGGTCGATATGCGCATCGTTTCATCCCCGGATGCCGCGGCATCCCGTCAACTTCTGTACACCGCCGTTCGGATGTGGGCCCATCAGCCGCGCACCGCGCCCAGCAGACTGTCGAACAGGCTGTTGCCGATCTGGATCACCTGCGCCGAGGCCTGGTAGGCCTGCTGATAGCGCAGCAGGTCCGCCGCCTCTTCGTCCAGATTCACGCCGGATACCGACTCGCGCTGCTCGCGCGCCTGGTCCAGCTGGGCGCTGGCCGATTCCTCGGCCACCTGCGCCTGGCGGGTCTGCGTGCCAACGCTGGCGATCAGGCTGTTGTAGGCGTCGCCGAAATTGCGGCGTCCTTCAACCTGGTCCGCCTCGGCGAGCTCGTTCATCGCCTTCATGTTGCGGTTGTCGCCTTCACGATTCTCGTTGGTGAAGACCTGGAAGCTGTCGTCTTCCTCGGGGGTGCCACGGATCTCCATTTCCCAGCCGTCACCGGTGAGGCGATAGACCCCGTCGTCCACCTCCTCGGTCTCCAGCTCCTCGCCGTCCGAGCGCACGAACTCGTCCCCGTCGAAGGTGATCTCCAGCCCGTCGATACTGCCGTCAAACGCCTCACCATCGGGGTCCGGGTCCGTCGCGGCGATCTCGCTCACCTGCGCCGAGCCGACGTTTTCCGCGCCCTCCTCGGCCCGCAGGGCCGCCGCAGCCGCCAGTTCGTCGCCGTCCTCCATCAGCACATCCATCTGCCCGACGCCGGTACGCGTGGGCTGGATCAGCCATTCCCCGGTGCTGTCGTCACCTTCCAGCTCCGACAGATCCACCGCCAGCCCGTCGATCCGCAGGACCCCATCGTCGATCTCGAAATCGTCCAGAACCCGGTTGTCCGAGGCGCGCCGAACTTCGTATTCCCCGTCGTCATCACGCAGCAGGCGATAGTCGTCGGTGGTCAGGGCCGAGGCGTCCTCGATGCTCACCTCGGGATTGGTACCGGGCTTCGGATCCCCCGCACCCCACACCTGCGGCTCGCCCAGCGAGAAGATCGGCCCGCCCTGCTCGCCGTTGAGGTCCAGACCCAGCTGGTTCTGCTGGTTGAAGCTGTCACCCAGGGAATGCGCGATCTGGCCGAGGGTGTTCTGGGCCTCGTCGATCAGGCCGCCGCGCGTCTCCAGCAGTGCCCCCAGCTCGCCGCCCTGGATGAACCGCGAGATACTGGCGGTCCCGTCACCGCTGGGCACGCCGATATCCAGCTGGTCGGGGTCTCCCGACAGGGCCTCGGCGCGCAGCTCGCGCGCATCCCCGCCGAGCACCAGCGACTGGCCATTGCCGACGAATACGTTCAGCGCGCCATCATCCTGCTCCACGGTGCGCACGTCCACCTTTTCCGCCAGTTCGTTGACCAGGCGGTCACGCTGGTCGAGCAGGTCGTTGGGGGAGGCCTGGGTGGAACCGGAAACGATCGCGCGGTTCACGTCGGCCAGTGACTCGGCGAGATCGTTGACCTCCTGCACCCCGGTCTCGATCTGGCCATTGACGATGTCGCGCTGCTCCTGCAGACGGCTGTCAATGGAGCCCAGGCGTTCCACCAGCGATTCGGCCTCCGTGCGGAACACCTCACGCGCGGAACTGGAGGTCGGATCGCTGCTGACGTCCTGCGCCGCGTCAAAATAGCTGTCCAGCACCGGCTGCAGGCCCGAGGACTCGTCCGCGAGCAGGTCATCGATGCGATTGGCGATCTGCACCCGGGTCTCGGCGCCGGCGGCGGTGGTGGTCGCGTCGGTGAGCTGGCGGTTCACGAACTCGTCGGAGATCCGCCGGACGTTGTCGACCTGCACCCCCTGGCCCTGGAAGTTACCCCCCAGGAACTGCGGCGGGCGGTTGGCCAGCGAGGTATCCTGGCGCGAATACCCCTCGGTGGAGGCATTGGCGATGTTGTTGCTGGTGGTGCCGATGGCCCGTTGATAGGCCAGCAGGCCCGACGTCCCGATATTGAGGGAGCTCATGACGCCATCCTCCGTGACCCGCGGGGTTCATTGATCAGTCTGTCACCGTTACGCATGTTCTATCCCTCGGCCGGGTTATCGGCGGATCCCGCCGAAACTTGAGCATGGACGGGTTCGCGCACCTGCGCGACCCGCTCGCGCAGGTCCAGGATCTTGTCCGCGTATTCCGGGTCGGTCGCATACCCCGCCGCCTGCAGTTCGCGCACGTAGGTGGCGTCATCGCCGGCCTGCAGCGCCTTTTCGTAACGCGGGTTACTGCGGATGAAATCAACGTAATCGGCGAACGACCGTTCCGGACCGTCGTAGGCACGGAAGCGGGCCTGCTCGCGCTGGGCCACGCCGTCACGGAATTCCAGCGTTCCCACCGACACCGCATCCCCGTCCCAGGAGCGGTCGGCCTTGATGCCGAACAGGTTGAAGCTGGGGTCACCGTCCCCCCGACTCGGCATGTGCTGCCCCCAGCCGGTCTCCAGCGCACTCTGCGCCAGCAGTACCGATGGATCGACGCCCAGCTCCTCCGCGGCCTCCTCCGCCAGCGGCCCCAGGCGGTCCACGAATTCCTCCGGGCTGCGCGGTGGCCAGTCGCCGGCGGCAATCGGCCGTGCCACGGGCTCCGGACGGCCGGCCTCGGAAGCCTGCGGGGCCGCGGCCGGCGTCTCGGCCGGCGTCTCGGTCCGTGTTCCGGCGGGGGCCTCGGCGGGATCGACCTGCGTGCCGGCGTCGTCATCAATGCCGCGGCGCGGCGGCAGCGAATCGTTGCGCCGCGGTGCCTCCAGGTTGTCCAGGCGCTCGGGGTCGTGCAGCACCTCGGGATCGGTAGGCGCGTTCTGTTCGAGCTCGCGCATGATCACCTCGCGCAGCCCCAGACCCTCGCCTTCACTGGCCGAACGCGCGACCTCCTGATCGAACATCTCCTGATACATCTCGGTCTGTTCGTTCTCGAACATCCCGTCGCCCAGCGAGGCCTCGCGCATCTGCTTGAGCATCTGGCCGACCAGCATGGCCTCGAACTCGCGCGCGACCGACTCCATGCCCTCGCGACTGCCACCCTGTGCGGCCCGCGTGAGATCGTGCAGGCCCGAGGGATCGGAGGCCATCGCCTGACTGGCCTGCATCCGGCCCTGGTCGCTCGGTCCGATCATCAGATCACCACCAGCTCCGCCCGCAGCGAGCCCGCCTCGCGCAGGGCCTGCAGGATGGCCACCAGGTCGCTGGGTGCCGCGCCCACGTTGTTCACCGCGCGCACGATCTCGTCCAGCGAGGTCCCCGCGTCGAACAGGAACATCGGGTTGTTCTCCTCCTCGATCGCGATGTCGGTCTCCGGCTGTACCGCGGTCTCGCCCGGCGCCAGTGGCAGCGGCTGCACCACCTCCGGCGACTCGGTGATCGTCACGGTCAGACTGCCGTGCGACACCGCGGCCGGCGAGACCTGCACGTTGGACCCGATCACCACGGTGCCGGTACGCGAGTTGACGATTACCCGTGCGGGGGCCTCGCCGCGTTCCACCGGCAGGTTTTCCAGTTCGGCGACGAAACTGACCCGCTGGCTGGGATCGGTCGGTGCACGCACCGTGACCGACGAGCCGTCCTCGGCCTGCGCGGTGCCGGCGCCGAAGGTCTCGTTGACTGCTTCGGTCAGGCGCGTGGCCGTGGTGAAGTCCGGACGATTGAGGTTGAGGGTCACGGTGTCCCCTTCGGCGAACGCGGTGGGGACTTCGCGCTCCACCGAGGCCCCGTTGGGGATCCGCCCGACGCTGGGCACGTTAACGGTGATGCTGGAGCCGTCGGCCCCCTCGGCGTCGAAGCCGCCGACGATCAGGTTGCCCTGGGCGATGCCGTAGGTCTCGCCATCGGCCCCCTTCAGCGGGGTCATCAGCAGGGTGCCGCCGCGCAGGGAGTCGGCGTTGCCCATGGACGACACGGTGACGTCGATATCCTGCCCGGGCCGGGCGAACGGCGGCAGGTCGGCGGTGACCATCACCGCCGCGGTGTTCTGCAGCTGGGGATTGGCATCCTCATCCGGGCTCAGACCGAGCTGGGTGAGCATATTGTTAAGACTCTGCACGGTAAACGGCGTCTGCGTGGTCTGGTCGCCGGTGCCGTCCAGCCCCACCACCAGGCCGTACCCGATCAGCTGGTTCTCGCGCACCCCGGACACGCTGGCCAGATCCTTGACCCGTTCCACGATGCCGGAGCCACCCTGCTGGGCTCCGGCCTGTTGCTGGGCCTGCTGCTGAATCGCGGTCTGCGCGGAGACCCCCTGGCCACCGAGGGTGACCAGCAGCCCGGCGGAGAGGGCCGCCACCGCGACCTGCCGCAGCCTCCTGCGCATCGCCTGTCGGATTCCTGCCTGCATGCGTCACCTCGTCCTTATGCTAGAAAGGCCAGATCGGGCTGTTGAAGAACCGGGTGATCCACCCGGGGGTGTTGCTGTCGGCGATGAAGCCGGTCCCGCCGTAAGAGATGCGGGCGTCCGCGAGCTGGCCGGAGAGCACCGTGTTGTCGGCGCTCACGTCCTGCGGACGCACGATCCCGCGCACCCGGACGTATTCCTCTCCCTGATTGATGCCCAGCCATTTCTCGCCCTGCACCACCAGGTTCCCGTTGGACAGCACCTCGGCCACGGTGACGGTGATCTCGCCCTCGAGCTGATTGCTCTGGCTGGAGTCGCCCCCGCCGTCGAATTCCCGCGAGCTGTTGTTGCTGGCGCCGAACAGGGGACGCCCGGAGCGCGTGGCCTCGCCGCCGAACGCCTCCAGATTGCCGAGATCAAGCTCCGAGTCCTTGGAGGTGCTGGTCGAGGAGGATTTCTGCGCATCCGTACTCTCGGCCAGGATCACGGTGAGCACGTCGCCCACCCGGCTGGCAGTGGTGTCGGTGAACAGTCCCTGCGACTGCGAGGCCTGGAAGATGCTGCCGTTGTTCTGCGCCTGCGGGACCGGCTCGGGCGGTTCCACCGCCTGATACTCGGGCGCATCGCCCGGGCGCTCGTCGTGCGGCATGCTGGCGCAGCCGCCCAGCAGCAGGAAGACCAGCGGGACCGCCATGCGGCGGAAGGCGACGGGAATCGTGGCGTTCATGGCGTCACCCGATGGTCTGGTTGATGAACTGCAGCGCCTGGTCGGCACTGGAGATGGCCTTGGAGTTCACCTCGTAGGCCCGCTGGGTCTCGATCATGTTCACCAGCTCCTCGGCGATGTTCACGTTGGAGGTCTCGAGCGACCCCTGGATCACCGTGCCCACGCCGTTGAGCCCGGGGTTGGCCTGCTGCGCCACCCCGGAGGCCGCGGTCTCCTTGAAAATGTTCTCGCCCACCGCCTCGAGGCCGGCGGGGTTCACGAAGTCCGCCAGCTGGATCTGGCCCAGGTCCACCGGTTCGGCCTGCCCCGTAATGCGCGCGGTCACGGTGCCATCCTTGCCGATGTCGATCGACTCGGCATCATCCGGGACAAACAGGCCCGGTTGCAGCGGATAGCCATTGGACATCACCACCTGGCCGTCGGAATTGACCTGGAAGCTGCCATCGCGGGTGTAACCAATGTCGCCGTTGGGCATCAGCACCTGGAAGAAGCCGTCGCCCTCGATGGCGACGTCCAGAGAGTTCTCGGTCTGCTGCAGGTTGCCCTGTTCGAACATCTTCTCGGTGCTGACCGTGCGCACGCCGGTGCCGATCTGCAGGCCCGAGGGCAGCTGCTGATCCTGGGTGGCCTGGGCGCCGGGCTGGCGCACGGTCTGGTAAATCAGGTCCTCGAACACCGCCCGGTCCTTCTTGAAGCCGGTAGTGTTCGAGTTGGCCAGGTTGTTGGACACGGTCGACATGCGCGTGTCCTGCGCGTCGAGACCGGTCTTGGCAATCCACAGTGCCTGGTTCATGGCGTTTCTCCTGTCAGTCGCGGCGACTCCGGGGGACCCCGGGTCAGCCCATGCCGAGCAGCCGGTTGCTGCTCTGTTCCAGCGTGTTGGCCGTGTCCATCATCTTGACCTGCGTCTCGTAGGTCCGGGACAGCTCGATCATGCGGGTCAGCGCCTCCACGGTGTTCACGTTGCTGCTCTCCAGCGAGCCGGAGGTCAGCGTTACGTCGGCGTCCGCCGGCGCCTCGCCGCCGTCCGCCATGCGGAAGAGGCCGTCATCCCCGCGCTCGAGGTCCTCCACGTCCGGGTTGACCAGGCGGATGCGCTCGACTGCCGCCAGCGCATCGGCCGGCGCCCCCTGCGGGCGCACGCTGATGGTCCCGTCGGTGCCGATCTCGACCTTCTCCGATGGCGGGATCGCGATCGGGCCGCCGTCCCCCATCACCTGCATGCCGTCGGCGGTGCGCAAAAGGCCGAAGCCGTCCACCTGCAGATTGCCGGCGCGGGTATAGCCTTCCTGACCGTCCGGGCCCTGCACCGCGATGAAACCGTCGCCGTTGATCGCCACGTCGAGGTCGCGCCCGGTGCTGCGCAGCGTGCCCTTGGAGAAGTCCGCCGCCTCGGTCCCCACCTGCACGTAGTCGCGGGTGTCGTACACCGGTCCGCGCACCGGGACGGTGTCCGCGGTCGCCAGCGCCTGACGGAAGCCATCGGTATTGGCGTTCGCCAGGTTGTGGTTGTTGACGGACTGGGCGTGCTCGGTCTCCCGGGCCCCGGACATCGCGATGTAGAGAAAACGGTCCATGGTTCGGCCTCCCGCAGGATCCTCCGGTTACCGCCCTAGCGGATATTGATGATGGTCTGGGTCACGGTGTCGGCCGTGGAGATGGTCTGGGAGTTGGCCTGGAAGTTGCGCTGGGCGGTGATCAGGTTCACCAGCTCCTGCGCAATATCCACATTGGAGGCCTCCAGCGCTCCGGCCTGGATCTGCCCGGTCCCGCCCGAACCCGGTGCGTTCAGGGTGGGCCCGCCGGAGGCGAACGTCTCCGCCCAGTTGTTGTTGCCCAGCTGTTCCAGACCCTGCGGGTTATCGAAATTGGCCAGCGTCACCTGGCCCAGCACGTCCGACTGCCCGTTGCTGTAGCGCGCAAACACCACGCCCTCGTTGTCGATATCGATGTCGGTCAGCGTGCCCGGGGCAAATCCGTCCTGATTGAGGTCGCTGACGCCGAAATCGGAGCCGTACTGGGTCGTACCGGCGAAATCGATGGTGATCTCGTGGTCATCCTCGAAGTTGCCACCGGGAGTGAAGGTAAAGGTCGCGTCGTCGTCATCCATCGCGTCGAAGTCCAGCTCGCCGTTGGCATCGAACGCCAGCTGCTTGGGATCGCCCTCATTGACCACCTCGCCGTTGACGGAGACGTAGGCCTCCCACTCGTTGTCATCGGTCTTGGTGAAATAGACCTCCGCGTCCTGGGCCTCGCCCTGGCCGTTGTATACCGTCAGCGAGGTGGAGAAGTTGTAACTGTCGGGGACGGCCACGCCGTCATCGGTCTCGAAGCCGTCCTCGATCACCGGGGAATCCGACTGCAGATTCAGCCGGGCCTCGATATCGGACGTCACCTGAGGCGCCCCCTCACCGGTCTGTAGCTGCAGATTGCCCGGAGTACCGCCCAGATCCGCGGGATCGGTATCACCGTCCTCGGCGATGTACCCCTGCAGGTTCTGGCCCTGGCTGTTCACCAGGAATCCCTCGCGATCCACCTGAAACTCGCCGGCGCGCGAATAAACGGTATTGCCGCCGTCATTGAGCTGGAAGAAGCCCTCGCCGTCGATCGCCAGATCCAGACCGTTCTCGGTGAACTCGGTCTGCCCCTGGGTGAACTGCTGGGTCACCGCCAGCAGGCGCGAGCCGGCACCGGTGGCGGTCTGCGAGGTCCCGCCGAAGGACTGCGCATAGACGTCCCCGAATTCCGCGCGCGATTTCTTGAACCCGGTGGTCCCCGAGTTGGAGATGTTGTCGCCGGTCACGTCCAGGTCGGCCTGGGCCGAATTCAGTCCGCTCAATCCGATGTTGAAGGGCATGTTCCGTTCCTCCGTCAGGTTTTTCGTCGAACGTCAGCCGGAGATCCGGCGCACGTCGGAAAAGTCGATCTCGCCCACACCCTGCACATTCAGTGCCAGGCCGTTTTTCTCGCCGCCCATGGAGACGCTGTCCACGCGCTGGTTGAGAAAGGTCTCCAGCGATTCGGTGGACTCGCCACTGCGCGCGGTGGCCCGCACCTCATAGACCCCGGGCGGTGCGTGCTGGCCGTTGTCGGTCAGCCCGTCCCACTGGAAGTCCTGCAGCCCGGCGCCCATCGCGCCGAGATTCATGCTGCGCACACGTTCGCCGGCCCCGTTCATAATCTCGAGCTCCACCGACTCGGCCGAGGCCCCCAGCTCGAACGCGCCGCTCATGCCGCCCTCGGGGCCCAGCTGGCCGAACTCCACCGGCACCAGCACGTCCTTGCCAACGAGGTTCGCGCCCTGCACCGCCTGGTTCTGGCCCATCGACTGGGCGAAGCCCTCGAAGGACTCGTTCAGCTCCTGGATCCCGGTGACGCTGGAGAACTGCGCCATCTGCGCGATGAAGTCCCCGTTTTCCATCGGCTCGAACGGGTCCTGGTTCTGCAGCTGGGTGGTCATCAGCTTGAGGAAGTCCTCCTGTCCCAGCTCGTCATTCAGCCCCTCGGCTTCCTGACGGTCGCGCTGGGCCTGACGGTCGGTACGAATCCCCGCCCCTTCCAGCATGTCGGGAGTCAGTCCGTTCATCTGCGTTCTCCTAGCCCTGTCCGCCCATCTGCAGCGTGCGCTGCATCAGCTGGCGGGTGGTGTCCATGACTTCGACGTTGGCTTCGTAATTGCGCGAGGCCGACATCATGTTGGCCATCTCCTCCACCACGCTGACCGCGGGCCGGAAAATATAGCCTTCTTCGTTCGCCTTCGGATGGTTCGGCTCGTAGTGCATGTGCGGCTCGGCGTCCGATTCCTCGATCCCCGCCACCTGCACGGGTGTCGCCGTCCCGTCGCGGTTGGCCTGGTCCATCACCGCCTGAAACAGGACATGCTTTCCGCGATAGGCCTCCTCGGCACTGCCCGCCGCCGTATTGGCGTTGGCCAGGTTCGAGGACACCGTATTCAGTCGCGCCGACTGTGCTGTCAGCGCGGAAGCCGAAGTATTGAAAAGATTGAACAGATCACTCACGGCTGAGGCCTCCCGTCAGATTCAGCGATTGCCCTGGAAGGCATCGCGAATGCCGGAAACCCGGCGGTTAAGAAATTCGAGACTGCTCTGGTACTTGACCGAGTTCTCCGCGAAGGCCGCCCGTTCCATCTGCGGGTCCACGGTGTTGCCATCCAGCGACGGCTGCGACGGCACGCGGTATTTCATCTCCGCCCCGCCGGCGCCGCCCGCGCCACCGCTGCCGTCCTGATGACCGGCGCGGGTCTGGCTCATCGCCAGCTGCCCGCCACCGCCCCCGGCGGCCGCCTCCAGCTCGCTGCGAAAATCGAGATCCCGCGCCTTGTAACCGGGGGTGTCCGCATTGGCGATGTTCGAGCTCAGCACTTCCATGCGCTGCGCACGCAGGTCGACCGACTGCGGCAGGATCCCGAGGGCGTTGTCCAGCGATATGCTCATCCCGTTTCGTCCGGCCCGCGCATGGCGGGCATTGGTTGCCTGAACGCAGAGATGCAATCGCCGTGCCACGCATGGGCGCCAGGATCGGAGGGAGAGAGAAGAAAGAAATCGCCGGGCCCGTTGCAGGCCCGGCGCGGGCGGGGTTCAGCCCTTCAGACGCAGGACCGAACCGTACTCGGTACGCACGGTCTCGTAGGCCTTGCTGTAGGGCCCGACCGTCTCGGAAGCGCCAAGAAACAGATAGCCACCGGGGTTGAGCTGCTTCGCAATACCGTCAAGGACCTGACGCTTGGTCTCGGCGGAGAAATAGATCAGGACGTTACGGCAGAACACGATGTCGAACTTCCCCAGCGCCGCGTAGCTGTCGACCAGGTTGAGTTTCTGGAACCGGCAGCGGCGCTGCACCTCGGGGATGATCTTGTGCCCCTCGGGCACGGTCTGGAAGAACCGGGATCGCCGCGACTCGCTGAGCCCGCGCACGATGCTCAGACCGTCATAGACTCCCTTGCGCGCGTCTTCCAGCACGCCTTCCGACAGGTCCGTCCCGAGAATGCTGACGGGCGCCACCCGGCGCGGGCGCGACGCCTCCCATTCCGAGACCACCATCGAGATGCTGTAGGGCTCCTGGCCACTGGAACACCCGGCCGACCAGACCTTGATCGACGACCGCGTGGAAGCCAGCTCCGGGAGGATCACGTGGCGCAGGATCTCGAACGGAAAACCGTCGCGAAACCAGGAGGTTTCGTTGGTGGTCATCGCGTCGATGACGCGCGTGCGCAGCTTCGGACTGGGCGCCTTGCGCAGGGCGTGGAGCAGTTCCGGCACGTCCTTGTAGCCGAATTCATCCAGCAGGCGGGACAGCCGGCTGGACACCAGGTACTGGCGGCTGTCCCCCAGCACCAGGCCACAGCACTCGGAGAGAAAGCGCGCGAATTCTTCGTAGTCACGGGAATCGATCACGCACAAAACTCCGTGTTAACACGTGCCGGGCCCGTCCGCCGTCCGCTGGTTGTTCGGTTCGAGGATTCCATGCCGCCACAGTATAGGGCTTCAGGGCGACCTTGCGGGAGTCCGCGACACGCAAAGGGGCGGCAAGTGCCGACCGCCCGCCTCCGCCGGGCCGGCAACCCCTCGCCCCCGGTAACCACCGACATCTCAGGCGGTCTTGTTGATCTGTTCCAGGACCGCACTGGCCAGTTCGTCCGGGTTGAACTTGGAAAGGAACGCATCCGCGCCGGCCCGACGCACCATGTCGGTATTGAATTCGCCGCTGAGCGAGGAATGCAGCAGCACCCGCAGCGGCCGCAGCCGCTCGTTCTCGCGGATCTTTGCCGTCAGGGTATAACCGTCCATGCGCGGCATTTCGATATCCGAGATCACCAGCTCGACCGTGTCGTGGATCGGGCCCTCTGCGGCTTTCTCCTCCAGGTAATCCAGGGCTTCACGCCCGTCCTTGCACAGCACGTAGGGCCACTCGAGCCCCTGGATGGCGCTTTCGATCTGGCGGCGGGCCACCACCGAGTCGTCGGCGATGACGATTTCCCGACGCTCGGGTGTCTGCTCGGCCACCGCGGAACGCACGCTTTCCGACACCTCGGTGGGCAGCGGATTGACCAGCGACAGCACGCGCTCCACGTCGATGATCTCCACCAGCTTGTTGTCGAGTTCGGTGACCGCCACCAGAAACGACTCGCGCCCGGTGCCGCGCGGGGGCGACTTCACCTGGTCCCAGTTGACGTTCACGATGCGATCCACCGCCGATACCATGAAGCCCTGCACCGAGCGGTTGAACTCCGTGATCACAACCTTCTGCTGCCCGTCCGCCCCGGCCCGGGTCGATTGCATGCCCATCGCCCGCGCCAGATCGATGATCGGCACGGTCTTGTCGCGCAGGGTGGTGACGCCCCGCACCACCCCGGCGGACCCGGGAATCTGGCGCAACTGCGGCAGCGGAATCACCTCGCGCACCTTGAACACGTTGATCCCGAAGGTCTGCGTGCCGCCCAGATAGAACAGCAGAAGCTCCATCCGGTTCTGCCCGACCATCTGCGTGCGCTGGTTCACGTCGTCAATAAACTGACTCACGGTTCTCGCCCCCTGGGTTGTTCTCCCTGCTAACGGCCGCGCCGGCGGGAGCTTGAACCACGCATCGGGCGCGCAGGACAGGCGCCGGATGCCATGGCACAGAATCTGCATGTATTCCGTTACGAAGACACAGGGTCAACGGTGACCGGACATGCACCTTCTCAAGTTACAGGCTTTGCTCCCGTACCGCAGCCCGGGCCGCAGCGGGGGTACGCTCCTCCTGATGCTCGCGCTCCTCGCCCCGACCGCGCAAGCGGAGATCGAGCCGGTGCAGAACATTCGCGACAGCGCGGAACGGTTCCTGCACCAACAGCTGGGGGACCACAACGGTGACGATGTGGAGGTGCAACTCGGTCATGTCGACGAGCGCCTGCGCCTCAAGCGCTGCGACGAGCCCCTGGAGGCTTCGCTGCCGCCCGGCGGACGCCCGAGGGGCAATACCGCGGTCAACATCCGTTGCCCCGGACCGGTGACCTGGTCGGTGTACGTTCCGGCCGCCGTGGAACGCCACGCCGAGGTGGTGGTGGCCCGACGCAACCTGTCGCGTCAGCAGACCCTGGGACCGGGCGATCTGCGCATGGAACGCATCGAGACGTCGCGCCAGGCCACCCATTATTTCGAGGATGCATCCGAGGTCGTCGGTCTGCAGACCCGCCGCGCGATCCGCCAGGGCCAGGTCATCGGCCAGCAGCACGTCAACGAACGCCAGGTGATCCAGCGCGGCCAGCGCGTTACCATCCTCGCCAACAGCGGCAGCGTCACTATCCGCATGCAGGGCGAAGCCCTGGAGGACGCCACGGCCGGCGACTGGATCCGCGTGCGCAACACGTCCTCGGGACGCGAGATCGAGGGCGAGGTCCAGCCATCGGGCACGGTTCGCGTCGCCCTGTAGTAAAATGTGACGGAAATCCCGCAACTGACCCTACAGTTTCGGGCATTCCGGCCGATACACGCGGTAGACCAGTAAAACGACAGGACAAAGTCATGGATATCAAAGGCCCCAACATCAACGGCCTGCGCCCCGACAGCCAGAACGGCGGAGTCCGCGGCCGTGACGACGACGCCCGCACCGGCGGCAACGGGGTGGATCGCGCCGGCAATGGCGATGCCGCCAGCGGCGACGCCGTCACCCTGACCGGCGCCGCCCAGGCCATGAACGGCAGCGGCGAAGCCAGCGAGGCCGCACCGTTCAACGAGGCGAAGGTGGCCGAGATCCGCGAGGCGATCGCTCAGGGGAACTACCCGATCGACAACGAAGAGCTGGCCGATCGCATGATGGAAATCGAAGGCCTGCTGCGGTGATCCGGTGGTGACCGACGAAACCGGAATTCGTCCTTCCCTGGAGGAATCCATCCGTCTCGGACAACGGCTGGAGGATATCCTGCTGGAGGAAACCCGGGCCATTGAGTCACGCGAACCGGATCGACTGCAGGCCGCGGTCCAGCGCAAGCAGGAACTGCTGCGTGCACTGGAAACCGAAACCCGCAAACAGCAGCAATGGATCGAGGCCCGCGGGGCCGAGTTCACCCCGGAAGGGGTGGCGCGGCTGTTCGCGCGGCTGGAGGGAGGGGAGCACCTCAATGACCGCTGGCAGGCGCTGCGGGCGACGATCGAACGCTGCAACGAACTCAACCAGGGCAATGCCCGGCTGATCGAACGCAACCAGCGCCGGGTGCAGATGTCCATGCAGATCCTGCGCGGCGAGGACAGCGGCCCGGCCACGACCTACGATCCCTACGGCAAGGCCCGCCACCGTCGTACCACCGGCCAGACCATCACCCGCGCCTGAGCCCGGGTTGGCTCCGGACAGGCGTGAACTCCGTCACAGGGTGTATGATGCGCGAACCCACTTCGGACGCGACGTGCCCTCATGGATGACAACGATTATACCGTCGACACCCCGGAACGCATCGGCCAGATCCTGCGCGACCTGGACCATGGCCTGACCCTGGTCAGTATCCGCCTGGAAGAAAGCGGCCCGCTGCACACCTCGGCGCTGATCCGTCTGGATGCCGACGCGCGGCGTCTCTACCTCGACCAGCTGCAACCTCCTTCCCTGCACCAGCGGATCCGGCCCGGCCAGCCCCTGCGCGTATTCGCGACCCTGCGCGGGGTGGCCGTGCGGTTTACCACCGAGGTCCGCCAGATCGTCAGCGAATCCCCGGGGGATCTCTACGAATGTCCGTATCCCGCCGAACTGCAATACCTGCAGCGTCGCGAGACCTTCCGCGTTCATATCCCCCTGAGCAATCGCCCGACCCTGCAGATCCAGGGCGAGATGCACGAAGAACCGATCGAGGGATCGGTGGTGGACCTTTCGGCCGAAGGCATGTGCGTGGAACTGCCGAATGAAGTGCTGCAGGAGATCCCCTATGGCAGCCGCCTGGAATTCACCAACCTGCTGCTCCCGGACGTGCAGGAAAGGGTCTCCGGCGCCGCCAGGCTGGCCAACTCGCGCCCTTCCACTCGCGAAGGCCATTCGTATGCCGGCTGCGCGATCATCGAGATGTCGGCCCGCCTGGAACGTGCGATCAACGTCGCCCTGCTGTTCTATCAGCGTGAGGAACGCCGCCGCGCGATGAACTGACTGACCCCGGCTTCCGTGCCCACAAAAAAGGCCCGCACGAGCATCACTTGCCGTGCGGGCCTTTTGCGTTCTGGCGGAGAGTGAGGGATTCGAACCCTCGATGGGCTTTTGACCCATACTCCCTTAGCAGGGGAGCGCCTTCAACCACTCGGCCAACTCTCCGTAACTGCGGTGCAGAGGATACGGATTCACGCCGCGGAATGAAAGCCCGCGCGGCCCCGAATTGATGATTTTACCTTCATTCGGGCCGCGCGGAGATCGCAGCGTCGGACGTCACTCGTTCCCGCGATTGTCGCCGGAGCCGTGTTCCGTATCTTCGTCCTGAATCCGCTGAAAGATCTCTTCGCGATGAACCGCCACGTCCGGGGGCGCATTGATGCCGATCCGGACCTGGTTGCCCTTCACACCCAGAACGGTGACGGAGACGTCATCGCCGATCATGAGGGTCTCCCCCACCCGACGCGTCAGTATGAGCATGCTTTTCTCCACAGTACCTGTGTCGGACGAGGTCGGTCGCCCGGAATCCGTTGATTGAGTCGTCACCCCTGCTCCTTTGGTAGACCGGCTGGCTCCTCTTCGAGTTCAAAGGCATCGTGCAGCGCACGCACCGCCAGTTCGAGGTATTTTTCGTCCACGACCACCGAGATCTTGATCTCCGACGTCGAGATCATCCGGATGTTGATGTTTTCCCGCGACAGGGCCTCGAACATCCGGCTGGCAATACCCGCATGCGACCGCATGCCGACACCCACGACCGAGATCTTGACGATATGGACGTCGCCCGAGACCTCGCGGGCGCCCAGTTCGTCCGCTGCCCCCTGCAGCAGTTCCAGCGCCTTCTCGTAGTCGTTGCGATGCACGGTGAAGGTGAAATCGGTCGTGCGGCCGTCCTCGCCGACGTTCTGCACGATCATGTCCACCTCGATGTTGGCATCCGCCACCGGCCCGAGGATGCGATGCGCGACCCCGGGCTGATCCGGCACGCCGCCCACCGTCAGCTGCGCCTCGTTCTGATTGAACGCGATTCCCGCGACCAGCGCCTGTTCCACCGCTGCATCCTCCTCCGTGGTGATGAGTGTCCCAGGTCCCTCGCCAAACGACGAAAGGACACGTAAGGGGACGTTATACTTGCCCGCAAATTCCACTGCCCGGATCTGTAGCACCTTCGAACCGAGGCTCGCCATCTCCAGCATCTCCTCGAAGGTCACTCGTTCGAGGCGCCGGGCCTGGGGCACCAGTCGCGGATCGGTGGTGTACACCCCGTCCACGTCGGTATAGATGCGACATTCATCGGCTTTCAGGGCCGCAGCCAGCGCGACGGCGGTAGTGTCGGAGCCACCACGCCCCAGGGTCGTGATCGCCCCGTCCTCGTCCACGCCCTGGAAGCCGGCCACGACCACGATGCGGCCGGCCTCCAGGTCATCACGCACGCGGGCGTCGTCGATACTGCGGATCCGCGCCTTGTTGTAGGCGCTATCGGTCCGGATGGTCACCTGGGCACCGGTATAGGAGCGCGCCGGACAGCCTTTCGCCTCCAGTGCCATCGCCAGCAGGGCGATGGTGACCTGCTCACCGGTGGACAGCAGGACATCCAGCTCCCGCCCGTCGACCCGCGGGTTGAGTTCGTTCGCCAGCCCCAGCAGGCGATCGGTCTCGCCGCTCATCGCGGACACCACGATCACCAGCTGATGGCCCTCCTCGCGCAGATGGAGCGCGCGTTCGGCCACCGCCCGGATGCGTTCGGTCGTCCCGACCGAGGTGCCGCCAAATTTCAGTACCAGCA
Organism: Thioalkalivibrio sp. ALgr3; assembly: GCF_000377325.1. NCBI lineage: Bacteria > Pseudomonadati > Pseudomonadota > Gammaproteobacteria > Chromatiales > Ectothiorhodospiraceae > Thioalkalivibrio > Thioalkalivibrio sp. ALgr3. The sequence goes on from NZ_KB897995.1 coordinate 26,287, forward strand.
ACGCCATTGCAGAATCCCTGTCCGGCCCGAAGGCGGCGCATTAAACACGAAATCGGGTTGCATCCAAAGCAAACCCGCCCTTCCAATCCGGAATTTGGTCAGCCCAGCAATTCGCGAACGGTGTCCTCCACCGAGGCCAGCGCCGCGTCGAGTTTCTCGGGGCTCTGCCCGCCGGCCATGGCCATGTCCGGCCGGCCACCGCCCTTGCCGTCGACCTGAGCGGCCACGCGCCCGACCACATCGCCGGCGCGGATCCGGCCGGTTTCCTCCTTGGTGACCCCGGCGACCAGAGAGACCTTGCCTTCCTCGGTGGCGGTGCCCAGCACCACCACGGCACGGCCGAGCTTCTGCTTGAGCTGATCGACCATGTCGCGCAGGGCCTTGGGCTCCACGCCCTCCACCGGGGCCGCCAGCACCTTCAGGCCGTCGACCTCCACCGCGCGGCTGGAGAGATCGTCGCCGGCCTGACTGGCGAGCTTGCCCTTCAGGCGTTCGATCTCCTTCTCCAGCTCGCGATTGCGCTCCTGCAGCTGGCGCACCTTGTCCGGGGCGTCGGCGCGGCCGGCCCGCAGGCGGTCCGCCACCGCATCCAGATGGCCCAGCTGCTGGTCCATCCAGCGCAGGGCCACCTCGCCGGCCACCGCCTCGATGCGGCGGATCCCGGCGGCGACCCCGCCTTCGACCGTAATCCGGAACGGCCCGATGTCGCCGGTGCGCTCCACGTGGGTGCCACCGCACAGCTCGACCGAGGAACCGATCTTCAGCACCCGCACCTCGTCGCCGTATTTCTCCCCGAACAGGGCCACGGCACCCGACTCCATGGCCGAGTCGATGTCCATGATGCGCGTGTCGGTGGCCTCGTTCGCCAGGATCTCGGCGTTGACCTGATCCTCGATCGATTTCAGCTGCTCGGTGGTCAGCGGCTCCATGTGCGTGAAGTCGAACCGCAGGCGCTCGGAGTCCACCAGCGAGCCCTTCTGCTGGACGTGATCGCCCAGCTGGTCGCGCAGGGCCTTGTGCAGCAGATGCGTGGCGGAGTGGTGACGCTTGATGGCCTCGCGCCGCGGCCCCTCCACCGAGCCGGACAGGCTCTGACCGACCTCCAGGGTGCCGGCGCGGACCTGGCCCACGTGCAGATGCGCCGCGGCCTGCTTGCGGGTGTCCTGCACCTGGAAGCGCACGCCGGAGCCCGACAGGGTGCCGATGTCGCCCACCTGGCCGCCGGACTCGGCGTAGAACGGCGTGCGGTCGAGCACCACGATGCCCTCTTCGCCGACCTCCAGGCGCTCCACGGCCTCGCCCTCGCGGAACAGCGCCAGCACGCGGCCCTCACCCTCCAGGTATTCATACCCGCAGAATTCGGTCGTGTGGTCTTCCAGCCCCGGCAGGTTGCCGGTATCCATGCTGAAGCGGGAGGCCGCGCGGGCACGTTCGCGCTGCTTCTCCATCGCCGCCTCGAAACCGGCCATGTCCAGTTCCAGATCGCGTTCGCGCGCGATGTCGCCGGTCAGGTCCACCGGGAAGCCGTAGGTGTCGTAGAGCAGGAAGATGGTCTCGCCCGGGATCACCCGTCCCTGCAGATCCTTCAGGTCCTCCTCGAGGATCTTCATGCCGTGGTCCAGGGTTTCGAGGAACTTGCGCTCCTCCTTCTCCAGGACCTTCTCCACCTGCTCGCCGGCCTTGACCAGCTCGGGATAGGCCTCGCCCATGGTGTTGATCAGCGGGCGCACCAGGCGGTAGAGGAACGCATCCTCGGAGCCGATCTGGAAGCCATGACGCGCCGCGCGCCGGATGATGCGCCGCAACACGTAGCCGCGCCCCTCGTTGGAGGGCAGCACGCCATCGGTAATCAGGAACGCGATCGACCGGATATGGTCGGCGATCACGCGCAGCGACGCGGAATCGGCTTCCTGCGCACCGGTCACCCGCCGCGCCGCGGCGATCAGATCCTGGAACAGGTCGATCTCGTAGTTGGAATGCACGCCCTGCAGCACGGCCGACAGACGCTCCAGGCCCATGCCGGTATCCACCGACGGGCTCGGCAGCGGGTTCAGCGTGCCGTCCGCGTCGCGGTCGTACTGCATGAACACCAGGTTCCAGACCTCGATGTAACGATCGCCATCTTCATCCGGCGAACCGGGCGGTCCGCCCGCCACTTCCGGACCGTGGTCATAGAAGATCTCGGTGCAGGGACCGCAGGGCCCGGTGTCACCCATCTGCCAGAAATTGTCCGAGCCACCGTCCGGATCGTCGCCGATGCGGATGATGCGTTCGGCCGGGACCTTGATCTCGTTGGCCCAGACGTCATAGGCGTCGTCATCGGTCTCGTAGACCGTGACCCACAGCCGCTCCGGCGTCAGGCCAAGGACATCCGTCAGAAAATCCCAGGCGTAGTGGATCGCGTCGCGCTTGAAGTAGTCGCCAAAGGAGAAGTTGCCCAGCATCTCGAAAAACGTGTGGTGCCGGGCGGTGTAGCCCACGTTCTCCAGGTCGTTGTGCTTGCCGCCGGCGCGCACGCAGCGCTGGCTGGTCGCCGCGCGGCTGTACGGGCGCTTCTCGCGGCCGAGGAACACATCCTTGAACTGGACCATCCCCGCGTTGGTGAACAGCAGGGTGGGATCGTTGGCAGGCACCAACGGGCTGGACGGCACCACGGTATGGTCGTGCTGCGCAAAGAAATCGAGGAAACTCCGGCGTATGTCGGCGCTCTTCATGCGTGTCCGGTCGGGTATGGGGTCAAAAGCGGAATCGTATCACGCTCGCCCCGGACCCGCGTATTGCCGCCCGCAGCCTCGGGCCATGCTGCAGAAGGCCAGCCCCCTGGCCGATGGGGCAGCGAACCGGACATTCCGACGGGACCCGTTCATGGTCATCGGGAGAAGCCCGCGACACGCCAGGGCGACGTCACCGCAAGCACTCCGGACCCGAAAGACCCCGTCATCCCGGGCAGCCCGGACCGGATATCACCACCGTCATCGCAAGTCGCCCATAACGGGAAAGGACGCCGTCATTGCGAGGCCCCGAAGGGGCCGTAGCAATCGCCGAAGGTTCGCCCGGTGCCCGGAGGGGGCCCGCCCAAGCCGATTGCTTCGTCGCTGCGCGACTCGCAATGACGGGACAGGGAACACATCGCAACGGCGGGACGGGGAACACATCGCAACGGCGGGACGGGGAACACGTCGCAACGGCGGTGCGGGGAACACGTCGCAACGGCGGTGCGGGGAACACGTCATCGTGCCGAATCAGCAACGGTACCCAACAACGTCATTGCGAGGCCCCGAAAGGGGCCGTGGCAATCGGCAACGACTCGCCCCACCGCCTTCAACCCACAATATCGTCAAACAGATCCCGCCACTCCGGATTCACCTGTTCGATCAAAGCCACTTTCCTGCGGCGTGGCCCCGCCTTCAGCTGCTTTTCGCGCTCGATCGCGGAGGCCATTTCCTCGCAGCTCTCGAACCAGACCAGCCGATGCAGACCATAGCGGCTGGTGAATCCGGACACCGTCCCTGACCGGTGTTGCCAGACCCGCTGCACCAGATTGCTGGTCACACCTACGTAAAGGGTCCCGCCGCGGCGGTTGCTCATGATGTAGACACAGGGCTGTTTCATCGCTCCCTCCCTGGGCGACTGGAGATTGATACCTGGCGGCCGAGACTCCTTTTCGGCCATTCATTTTCGGCCATTCATTCCGGCAACGGTCCGCGCGCGGATCCGCCCGACATCGACACCGTCATTGCGAGGGTCCGAAGGACCCGTGGCAATCCGCCGGCACCGTCCGGAACCCAAACGCGAGCCACGTCCGGAGATTGCTTCGTCGCGTCGCTCCTCGCAATGACGGGAACCACTCACAATGGCGGGAACCAAAACAGCCCCGACCAGCCCGGAAACCTGTCATTGCGAGGCCCCGAAGGGGCCGTGGCAATCCGTCAGGGATCGTCCTTCCACGCTGCAAGGGCCCGCCGGGCGACATCGCCGGGGAAACCGCGACCGGCCAGGTGGCGCAGCATGCGCGCTTCGTCCTCGCGGGCCTCGGGGGGTTGACGGAAATGCCGTTCGAGCTGGCCGCGGGCCTGTTCGACCCAGTCGACCTCCAGCGCCTCGATGGCGAGGCTCACGGTGTCGCCATCGATCCCGTTGTGCGCGAGCTCGGCGCGGATGCGCTGTTCGCCGTACCCCTGGCCGACCCGGTGGCGCGCCATGGACTCGGCGTAACGGGTCTCGTTGAGGTAGTCCAGTTCGCGCGCACGCTCCAGTGCGGCATCCACCGCGTCCCGCTCGAAGCCGCGCTCCGCCAGCTTGCGCGCGAGCTCCAGTGCCGCGTGTTCGCGCCGCACCAGGAGCTTGAGCCCGGCCTCCAGGGCCGCCTCGGGATCGGCCGGGTCGACCGGCCCCCCGCCCTTACGACGGGCTTTCGGCATCCTCGACCGCCGCTTCGGCGTCGTCGTCCGCACCCTTGCCGCCGGCCGACGGCAGATAACGCTCGCGCAGGTTGCGTTCGATCTCCTCGGCCTTGTCCGGGTTGTCCTTCAGGAACTGCCGGGCATTCTCCTTGCCCTGCCCGATACGCTCGCCGTTGTAGCTGTACCAGGCCCCCGCCTTGTCGATCAGGCCTTCCTTCACGCCCATCTCGATCAGCTCGCCCACGCGCGAGATCCCCTCGCCGTACAGGATCTCGAAATGCGCCTCCTTGAACGGCGGCGCCATCTTGTTCTTCACCACCTTCACGCGGGTCTCGTTGCCGATCACCTCGTCGCCCTTCTTGATCGCGCCGATGCGGCGGATATCCATGCGCACCGAGGAATAGAACTTGAGCGCATTGCCGCCGGTGGTGGTTTCCGGGCTGCCGAACATCACGCCGATCTTCATGCGGATCTGGTTGATGAACACCACCAGCGTGTTCGAACGCTTGATGTTGGCCGTGAGCTTGCGCAGCGCCTGCGACATCAGGCGCGCCTGCAGGCCGACGTGCGAATCGCCCATCTCGCCCTCGATCTCGGCCTTGGGCGTGAGCGCCGCCACCGAGTCGACGATCACCACGTCCACCGCACCCGAACGCACCAGCATGTCGGCGATCTCCAGCGCCTGCTCGCCGGTATCCGGCTGCGAGACCAGCAGATCGTCCACGTTCACGCCCAGCTTCTCGGCATAGGTCGGGTCCAGCGCATGCTCGGCGTCCACGAACGCAGCGGTACCGCCGGCCTTCTGCGCCTCGGCCACCACCTGCAGGGTCAGGGTCGTCTTGCCCGAGGATTCCGGCCCGTAGACTTCGACCACGCGCCCGCGCGGCACGCCGCCAATACCCAGCGCCACGTCCAGCGCCAGCGAACCGGTGGAGATCGAGGGCACATCCACCGCCTGGCGGTCCCCCATGCGCATCACGGCACCCTTGCCGAACTGTTTCTCGATCTGACCCAGCGCGGCCGTCAGGGCCTTCTTGCGATTCTCGTCCACGGTTTGCCTCCGGAATGGATAATGCTCGGGCGGTTGGGTGCGGGAGTATCCCACAGGCAGGGGGCGGACCCAAAGACATCGGAACTCACCCCGAAGCAACCTCCCCCACCTCTGCCCCCGAGATCCTCCCCCCCCACTTCTTTTGTGACTCATGCACCTTGACCAGCAACAACACATACGGGAGGGTTTTCCGACAAACTACGCCCTGACCCTGGACTGAACCACGGAGTGGTTAATGCCTTCTCGCAACGGACTGTTCTTCACCCTCGCGCGTGCGGGGGTGGACCCCGAGACCCTGCCCGCCGTTACCCGCTTCACCCTCGACGAGGCGCTGTCCCGGCCCTTCACCCTGAGCCTGGATCTGGTCCACCCCAGCCCCGATCTCGACCCCGACGACTGGATCGACCAGGGCCTGGCGCTGACCATCCACCAGGACGGCCAGGTCACCCGCCGCGTCCACGGCATCGTCACCGACTTCGAGCGCGGGCGCACCGGCGCCCGCCGCACCGCCTATCGCTTCGTCGTCCGCCCCGCGCTCTGGCGCCTCGCCCTGCGGCGCAACGCCCGCATCTTCCAGCAGGCC
>NZ_KB897996.1:0-25666 GCF_000377325.1 Thioalkalivibrio sp. ALgr3
TCCAGGCGAGCATGAGTCGCCGCGGCAACTGCTGGGACAACGCAGTGGTCGAGCGCTTCTTCCTGAGCCTCAAGACGGAACGCGTCTGGCAGCAGCGTTACGCGAACCATAGCGAAGCGCGACGGGATATTGCCGACTACATCGTTCGGTTCTATAACTCCGTCCGCATCCACTCGACCCTGGGCTATCTGCCTCCCAGCGGCTACGAGCAATCAACGGCAGTCAATCCACCCAACGCGGTGTCCGAAATTACTTGACCACCACAAACCGCACGACGCCAGGCCCCACGCAAGACCTTCGCGGGCAAGCCCGCTCCCACAGAACCCCCGCCCCCCGGTAGGAGCCTGCTCGCAGGCGAACGAGGCCGATCACCTCCGAGCTCTCCGGGAACGAGCGTCGACACCGTCAAGAGCTGGGAAGCCAAACGACGCAACCCTACCGGACTGGCCGCCAAGGTTCTGGCCACCATCCAGGACAAACCGAACTTCCATAACGAAATCGCTGCACACTGAGCACCGGATCGGGCAGAGGGCTGCCCCCGCACGGCACCATGCGATTCCAGCCCTCTACCCGAGCTCGTCCAGGAGCTGCCTTACCGTAGCCAATGGGAGGAACAGCCTGCGAGGATTGGAAGGTAGTGGGGCGAACCCGTACCCCTCATACAACGCTTGCCTTCGTGCCATGCGATCCGGGTCGCCACAATCCAGGACATCCAGCATCACAACCGCGAGTCCGATCTGCTCCGCGGCCCGGGCGATGCGCGTCAGGGCATCGATGAGCAGGTCTCCCCCAATACCGCTTCCACGATAGCGCTCGTCCCGGCCCATCATCGAAATGAACGCGGCGGGGATGGATCCATGCGCAGGACGGGTTCGGGCATACCGTGCGGGCAGACCTTCATAACACACCGCGTGGGCGTTGAGAGTATAGAAGCCGGCCACCGCACCATCGGGCGCCGCCATCACATACAGCCGGACGTTACCCGCTTTCGCCAGCTTGTTCGCGGTGTGGTGAAAATAGTTGTCTACGGCGGTGACGCCGCAGCGGAATCCCTTCCGTTTGTGCCGCTCCGGGTCGAACGGCTCAATGACGAAGGGCCGCTCACCGGCCCCCGCCATTACCCGGAGACCGTCCGCGCGCGACTGCGCCGGGCGGCCTCACGCAGCGCTTCCGTCGGTTCCGGGGGAGTCTCCAGGGCAGCGAAAAACGCCGCGTGGTCCTCGGCACTCAGCACCGTGCGCTCATGCGTGGCAATGGTCTCCAGCGCCGCCTGATAGGCCGCGTTGATCACGAACGACGAGTCATCCATCCCGGATAGCGATGCCGCCCGGTGAATGGCCTGCTTGATCCTGGGCCGGGTCCGAAAATGCATCCGGGCATCGTTGCGCTCATCCCCTTCGCCGGATGAATGATTGACCGGATCCATGGCATGCTCCGCTTTGATCGAGCTTCCAATGTACGCCGCTTATGCGTACACGGCAACACCCGCCGCATTCGCGGGCAAGCCCGCTCCCACAGAACCCCCTCCCCCCGCAGGAGCCTGCTCGCAGGCGAACGAGCCCGAATGCCCCGCCCCACGCCCCCGGCGCCACCCACCCTGCCCTACAATCCCCTTCAATGGCACAAAACACGTGAGGCATTCCATGGAACGGAACATCGTCTTCTGCTGCGACGGCACCGCCAACCAGAAGGGCGAGGTCAACACCAACGTGGTGCACCTGCTGCGGCGCATCCCCACCACCGCCCGTCAGGTCTCGGCCTACGAGCCCGGCGTGGGCACCTTCTCCCCGTTCGGCATGCGGCGCGAGAACATCATCGGCACCACCCTGGGCAAGCTGTTCGGCCACGGCCTCACCGCCAACATCGAGAACGGCTACCGCTTTCTGATGCAGCAGGTGCGGGAAGGGGATCGGGTGTACCTGTTCGGCTTCTCGCGCGGTGCGTATGCGGTGCGCGCACTGTCCGGCATGCTGCGCAAATGCGGGCTGCTGCAGCCCGGGCGGGAAGATCTCGTCTCCGAGGCCTCGCGCCTGTACACCGGGCGCCACAACGAAGACGAAGCCGCGCGCTTTCGCAAGCAGCACAGCCGCCCCTGCCCGGTGCACTTCATCGGCGCCTGGGACACCGTCGGGTCACTCGGGTATCTCTACCGCAACCGCCGCTTCTTCGACACCCGCCTCAGCCCCGAAGTCACCCACGCCCGCCATGCCCTGGCCATCGACGAACGCCGCCCCAAGTTCGAGGCCCTGTTGTGGGATGACACCCGCGTGGAATCCGGGCAAACCCTCAAACAGCTCTGGTTCCCCGGCGCCCACGCCGATGTCGGCGGCGGCTACGAACAGCGCCAGCTCGCCGAAATCGCCCTGCAATGGATGCTCGAAGAAGCCGCCGAAGCCGGCCTGATCGTCAAAGAACCCCACGAACCCGCCATCGCCCCCGACCCCGCCGGCCCCATCCACGAACCCTGGAACACCTGGGCCGGCCGCACCCTGCGCCTGCTGCACCTCGGCGACCGCCCGCGCGACGTACCGCCCGACGCCCTTCACCCCTCCGCCAAAGCCCGCCACCAGGCCCTCGGCTACCGCCCCGAGCTTTTCACCCAGCACACCCCACCGTAGGAGGCCAGCCCCCTGGCCGATCGGCCCGAACCAGGCACCGGATCGGGCTGCAGGAGCGGCCTCGGCCGCGAACCGCACAGCCCCATCGGCCAGAGGGCTGGCCTCCTACACCGACAGGAGCGGCCTCGGCCGCGAACCGCACCGGGCCCGACTACCCGGGGCCTCCCGGGCGAACCACTCCAGCACATCCGCCAGATGCCAGAGCGCCGACCGGCCCTCGTGCAAAGGCAACGGGAAACTGTCCCGGTGGGTCTGCACCAGCTTGCGCATGTTCTGCCGGGAAAAGCCGAACAGGTCGAGGGTACCGATGATGCCGGCCGCAACGGCACTGAAAGGCGCAATCGCAACCGCCGCCGCCAAACCCGCCACCGCAATCACCAGACCGTAGCGCTGTCCCCGACGGTCCTTTGCAATGGCGCCTTCCAGACCGCGTTCCCGCATCCGATGGGCATGCGCCTGCTCATCCACGGCCATCTGCACGATTGCGCGGCGTGTGACATCGTCGAAACGATTCAGAAGATCGGGGTGCGGCAACGGCCCGCTGTACGACTCGTGGCGCGTCGCCGCCATCACCAGCTCCGGAGATTCGGCGGCAAGAAATCCCGCAAGCCGACGCTGCTCGTCCAACGACAGGGCACCGGCCTCCAGCCGGTCCACCAGTTCCTCCAATGTGCCGCCCTGGCTATCGGGCGTATCCGCCCCGTTGTCAGGCAGGCCCTCCGGTGGCCTTTCGCTCATCTTTCTTCTCCATTCCCTGGTCGGTCTGCGCGCGATTGATCCCTTCACGCAACCGTTCACCAACGTTGCCCCAATGACCGGCAACTCGTTGCTGCAACGAACCGGAAGGCATAAAGGCCGAGTAGTCATGCGCCGGCCACACTTCCATCACCGAACCGGCCGCAAGCCACACCCTACGGGCATCTCGCTTTTTCATTTCCACCTGCACCGCCTCCGTGTTTAGCCCCGCCGATACCTGCGTCTATCTTGGCTCACCACAACAGCACGCACAAATTCATGGCCCGGGAGGTCGCCCGGCTTCCGCGAGCCCGTCTGCGACGACACACAGAGCGGCCTCGGAAAACCTCGGGTAACAACGCGAGCGTGTACAGCGATCAGTGTTTCCTTAAGGGGATGCCCCGTCCGGGGCTTCAGTGCACCCAGTCTTCGTAGCGCAGGCCTTCGATACGGCAGAACTCGCGAGTATTGTTGGTGACCAGTATGCAATCGGTCGCCATGGCGTGAGCCGCAATGGCGGCGTCATTGCCACCGATGGGCATACCCGCCGCAGCCAATCGGCTGCGAACCTCAATGGCCCTGTCGATCGCAGCGGCATCCCACGGCAGGATCCCGTCCAGGCGCTGAACGAATGCCGTAATGATTTCTCCCAGACGAGGCGAAGCCTTCTTACCGATCTGGCCATACCGCATCTCGGCATAGGTCACCGCGGAGATCACGATCCGGTGGCCCTGCTCCACCTCACTTTCAAGCCGCTTCAACACCTCCAGGGGCCGTTCACGGATGATGAACGAACAGATGCAGGTGTCGAGCATGTACTCCCTCACAGCGTGAAGCGCCCCTCGTCCTCGACAACCTCCGGCCGCTCCCGCAGGAAATCGGCATCGGCCTTGCCGACCTCGGCGAAAGAGAGCCAGTCGGGACGCGCCGGGCGCAGCGTGATCGAATCACCGTGCTTGGTGATCTCCAGCTCCGTCACCCCCTGGAACTCCAGGTCCCGAGGAAGCCGCACGGCCTGATTCCTGCCATTTTGGAAGATGGATACGGTTCGCATACAAAGCCCCTCCCGAAAAACGATCCTCGTGAAACGGTAGGCCAAAAGCTGACATATGTCCACATATGCCAGCTTCACAAAACCACGGGTTCCCTGCAGGAAGCCAGCCCCACGGCTGCCCCCAATACGTCCGAGCAACACCGTGCTGGCCAATAAAGTCATAGCGGTCCTGGCCGCGAACGAAGCCCTGCCCCCCCTGCAGTCATACCACGCGAATGGGCCCCGGGTACCGGCCAATACGGGCATCGCTGGTGAGCAGGAGATAACCCTCCGCCTCTGCCTGCGCGATCAGGATGCGATCGAACGGATCCTTGTGGATATCCGGTAGGTGCGCCACACCCAGGGCATGCGTGCCGTCGACGGGCAACTCGCTATAGCCGTGTTCGCGCAACTCCCGCCGCGTTCGCGGCCGAGGCCGCCCCCACAACACCCCGGGGCTACGCCTCGGCGGCCTCGCGCATCACGCGCTCCACCGCGTCGGCCACGGCGTGCATGTCGGTGGCGGAGAGGGTGTGGTCCACCGGGAACATCAGGCTGGTCTCGCCCAGTTCGCGGGCCACGGGGAGACGTTCGGGCGGGCGGAAGCCGGTTCCGTCGAAGGCCTTCTCCAGGTAGATCTCGCTGCAGCCACCATGCAGGCAGGGCACCCGGTGCGTCTGCACGGCCTCCACGATCCGGTCACGGTCCCAGCCGTCGCGCAGCATTTCCGGGCGCACAAAGGCGTAGAACTTGTACCAGGCATGCCCCATCCCCTCCGGCGGGTGCGGCACCCTCAGGCCCGGCAGCCCCGAAAGCCGCTCCAGCAGGACTCCGGCGTTGTTCCGCCGCTGCTCCAGCCAGCCCGGCAACTTGGCCAGCTGCGCCCGCCCGATCGTCGACTGCATCTCGGTCAGCCGCCAGTTCGTGCCAAACGACTCGTGCACCCAGCGGAAACCCGGCGGATGTTCGCGTTCGTAAACCGCGCTCCAGTCCTTGCCGTGGTCCTTGAAATTCCAGGCCCGCCGCCAGGTGTCCTCGTCCTGCAGCAGCAGCATGCCGCCCTCGCCCCCGGTGGAGATAATCTTGTCGGTGCAGAAAGAAAACGCCGCCGCATCCCCGAACGAGCCCACCGGCTCGCCCTGCACCGTGGCCCCGTGGGCCTGGGCACAGTCCTCCACCAGAAACAGCCCGAACTCGTCGGCAAGCGCACGCAGCGCATGCATGTCGCACGGCCACCCGGCCAGATGAACCGGGAGAATCGCCCGTGTGCGCTCGCTCAGGATCGCACGGGCGGTCTCCGCCGTCAGGTTGCCCGAATCCCGGTCCACGTCCGCAAACACCGGTCGGGCGCCCCGCATCACGATCGCCGAGGCCGACGCCACAAACGTCCGCGGCGACACCACCACCTCATCCCCCGGACCGATGCCCAGAGAATGCAGGGCCAGCTCCAGGGCCAGTGTCCCGTTGGCGACCGCCACCGCGTGCGGCACCCCGTGCCAGGCCGCAAACTCGCGCTCGAAGGCCCGCCCCTCGTCACCGTTCCAGTAGTTCACCCGGCCGGAAGACATCACCTCCCGCACGGCCGCGACTTCATCATCCTCGAATTGTGGCCAGGAACTGACGACCACCGACACATCCTGTTGAAACGCCGATCGTTTGCGTGCGAGCACCTTTCACCCCCAATGGTGTTGCCCCGTCTCACGGGTCATGGCCGGAGGCTGACCGGACTTCGGTCGCAGTTCCATACCACATTCCCCATAATGATTCCCGCAAGGGTGCCAGGCAAGCCCCCATCCACAGCACCCCGCAGGAGCGGGCTTGCCCGCGAACAAGGCCTCAGGCCCAACCAGCGGCGGGTTTCGCGTACGAGCACGCTCCCACAGATGGATCGACCCCGCCCCTACCCGAACACCGTACGCCAGATATACCCAAGATCCTTCCGCAGCGACCAGTTCTGCACATACTCGCGGTTGATCCGCACCTTGTCCGGAAAGATCACCTCGCGGTTGTACGCCGCCGGATCCTCCACCGAATCCAGCATTGATTCCTCGTCACGGTACTTGAGCGTTGCCGGCCCGGTGATCCCCGGGCGAACCGTCAGGATCAGCCGGTCCTCGCCCTCCAGCGCATCGGCAAAGCCCGGCACATCCGGCCGCGGCCCCACAAAGCTCATCTGCCCCAGCAGCACATTGATCAGCTGCGGCAGTTCGTCGATCTTGGTGCGCCGGAAAAACCGGCCCAGCGGCGTGATACGCGGATCATGCCCGGTGGTCACCGTCGTCGTGTGCACGCGGGAGGGCCGCATGGTGCGGATCTTCACCACCCGGAACACACGCCCGTGGCGGCCCACCCGCTCCTGCACAAAGAAGCCGTTCTGCCGGGTATCGATCGTTGCCAGCACCCAGGCCAGCGCGATCAGCCAGAAGGTGAACAACAACCCGACCGCCGCACCCAACAGGTCGAAGCCGCGCTTTAGCGTGGCCTGTGTTTGCGAAAGACCTGTATGATCACTCATCCCTGTCACCGGACCCCGGTTGTTCCGAACTCACCACGACCGTACCCGCCCCATGCTGCAGGTCCTGCAGCTTCCCGTTCTCATCGAAGCCGGCAGCAACGTAATGGCTCCATGGCTCCACTTCCACTCCGGGACGAAAGGCCAGCGTCAGCCCCTCGCCCAGCTGCCGTTGGACGGGAGAGGGTTCGCGCCCATCCCGCAGCGCCTCACGGGTGGTACGGTACGGCACCCGTCCCTGAAGTTCGTGCCGAACAGGCAACCCCGTCAGATGGATTTGCGGGCAACAGGCCAGCGCCTGCTCCACGGCCCCACGGCCCCACGGCGCAGATGCACCTCGGCGTCCATGGAATCCATCCAGGCGGCAGAAGAAGATAAAGCCACGGGGCAACACCCCACCAGCCCACTGGGTCCTTCCATCGCCAGGACATCATCCAGCCCCATCGCATGATCCTCATGCGGGTGGGTAAAAACCACGGCAGACCAGTGCGCCCTGTTCTCGCTCAAGACCCGCTCGGCCGGGCTGACCCCATCTCCCGCACCTGGTAAACGGCAGCCATCCACCACAATCCACCGCTGGTCCGGGGTGCGCAACAAGGTGCTCTCACCATACCCGGGCCCGAAAACAATGCAGTAGATGAGATCGTCCTTGAGATCGAGCGTCATGCCACCCAGCCGGCCGCGCGCAGGTAACGCGCCGGATCCGGAAAGAGCGGCGGCAGGTCCGGATCCCGCCAGCCCTCATCCGGATACACCCGGATCAAGGGCTGCTCGGCACCTTCATACCAGGCCAGCTCCAGAAAACGCCCGGCGGCCAGATCATTCACTGCAAGGTCATCCGAAAACGCATCAAACTGCTCTGCCGTCAGCTCCAGCCTGCCAATGCCCGGCTCCGCTTGTCCGTCCTCCGGGACCTCCGCGGCCTGCAGCACCACACCCTCTTCGGAGACCGCATCCACGCGGGCCGGCATCCAGCGAAGCAGCGCATGGCCTCCATGACGGGCTGGCGCCACATGCGGACCCTGCCACCGCTGCTCCACGGGTATGCTCAGCGGAAAGACCGCCTCACCCCGGCGCGCCTGCACCAGGGCAACAAGACGTCGTTTCAGGGCCGCCTTGCCCGGATCGTCCCGGAATTCTCCCTCCGGGATGCCGTCAAGCACCTCCCTCGCCATATCCAGCTGACCGCGGTGCAGTAGCAGACGCGCCACCCAGATATGCAAACTCCCGTAGAGAACGGGATCGGCATCCGGATCCGGCAACTCGAACTGGTCCAGGGCCTCTCGCCATGCCCCCCTGGCAGCCGACATCCGCCCCCGCGTAATCAGGTAATTGATCCAGCGCGAGTGCCACCAGACGTTATCCGGCTCCAGCTCGATGGCCCTTTGATAGTGAATCTCCACGAGACCCGGGTCCCGGGCGAGAACATCCAGGTTGTAGGCGCGATAGTGGTGCGCGTAATCATCCTCCGGCTCCCACTTCAGCGCCCGCTCGAATACCCCGGCCGCGCCCTCGAAATTCTCATGGTCACGCGACAGTGTGCGGCCCAGGATATCCAGCTGAGCAGCAAAGAAGGGACGCGCGCCATCCATGAGTGCCACATCGCCGGAATGCATGCCGTGGTGGAAGGCCTCACACTCTTCGACCAGCGCCAGTCCGTCTCCGGCTTCCCGTGCTTCGAAGCGCTCACGATAGATCCGGTGCAATCGCGCGTGGGCCTCTCGTCGAGCCGCCGGCTCCAGCCACAGACCATACTCACGAGCATCCGCCTTCAGCAGTTCATGCAACCGATAAGCACCCTGCTCCTCGAAGAGCAGACAGTGCCGAAGCAACTGGCCCCACCAATCCGCCGGCACTTCCAGCGCCTCCAGCATCGGCTCATCCAGGGGCCGGCGAACAAGACTCAAACGCCCCCATGCTTCCAGCAGAGCGCGAGCCTCCGGGGTATTCTCCAGCGCCGCAATCAACTCTCCGGTCAGTCTGCGGCGCTCACGACCTGCCCCCCACCAGCGGGCCACCTCCTCGGGCGAGCGAAGCGCGGCCAGCGCCACCAGCAATCGCACTTCCAGCGCCGACCGCTCCTCCAGCCCCGGCAAGTTCCGGGCGGCCAGCTCCTCCGCAACACCGGCCAGCTCACCCCACGCGGCTCCTTCCCGCAGCCATGGTGCACCGGCCGATACGGCCTTGAGGGCCCAGCGGCGGTCTTTTCGCTGCCGGGCAAGGCAGGGTTTACCTGTCACCACCTTGCGACACGGAGCAGCCATCAACCGCTCAATGACCTCATCGACCTGCCTTCGGAAATGATCCGAGTCCTCGCCAGTCCCGGAAGACCAGCGCACCGGATCGTCACAGAAGAGAATCACCCGGTCGGGTTCCAGCGCCAGCCACCGCTCCATATCCTCCAGCTTGTCCGCCCAGAGCCGCCGCCCGTCACGCACGCCCGCGAGATCATCCGCCCCAATCACACCGCCGTCCGCAAGCCCCCGGGCCACGTCCAGCATCGCGGCCATACCCGCATCCGGAGCCCGCTCGGGTGGCTGCACCAGCACCGCGACATACCCTTCCTCCCGGGCCGTTGCCGCAAGCCGGCGCAGAAGAGTGCTCTTGCCGGCAAAGTGCCCGCCCTCAACCTGCCAGAACCACCGAGCCGGAAGCTCCTCCAGCCAGTCGCGCTGCAATCGATCCACCTCTGGAAGCACAGCAACGTTCATCAAACGGCTCCCGCACAAATCTGCATCAGAACAAGGGACAAGCGGTTCACCAGCCTACATCATGTCGTGGGTGGCACCCAGACCATGCCCTCCGCGACATCGGCGCATTCCGGAGCCACTGACTCACCGTTCATAGCCAAAGCGGTCCAATGTTGGACCCACGAGCTTGCCGAGCCGCTCGGTGGCCTCGGGCGACAGTGCGGCCCGGCCTTTGCCCACACTGCTGGCCTTGACCCCGCTCACTGCCGTTGCACGAACCGTCGGGTCGACCTCCATACCCATGAAATCCAGGATCCGTTCCAGCTCCTCCCGGGGCCGTGTCACGAAGTCCTCGTACCCAATTTCCAGCCAGCGGGCGCGATCCATCCCTTCGAACGCATCACGGGCCTGTTCCACGCAACGCTGCCACTGGATTGCACAGACTTCGTCCAGAGGATGTCGCTGAAGCAGCGCGTCCATGTCATCCATTTGTGGCCCCCAGAAGGCCAGGCGTTTCTCGCGAGAGAAGAACCGGTACAGGCGGCTCCAGAAATAACGCCCGGCATGGAACGGAAGGTCCGTCCGTGGAACGAACCGCGCCTTGCGTGCCAGATACGGGATATCCAGGGGTGCCGTCCAGCGATCCATCGCCGAACCGACCGCATCCAGCCCGTCCCGGCGAATGAACAGGTAACGTGCCTCCGGCACCACCCGATCCACGAACGGCACGCGCAGCGAATTCGCGCAGGTCTTCTCCACGACCACATCGGCGCCGTAGCGTCGTGCCACCCAATCGAACTGCCGGCGAATATAGCGCTGGACTGCCGGGCTGGCCCGATCCGGGGGGATCTCATCGGAGGGATGGCGCAGATTGCCGTGTCGCCAGATGTAGTTGATCTCGTCACACGGCCAGGTGGCCAGCCCCGGCAACTGCGCGAGGATATCGCGCAACATGTTGGTCCCGGAACGGGGCGCCCCAATGATGACAAGCCGTTCGTACCTCATCAGATGCCCGCCCCCAGTTCCCGGTAAAGGTCCAGGTACTGCCGCTCGATGGCGCGGACATCGAAATCCGCCTCCACCATCCGCCGCGCGGCCCGCCCCATCTCCAGGCGCTTCTCGGCGTCTTTCAGCAAGCCGCTCACGCGATCGGTCAGCGCATCCACGTCGCGATCCGCCACCAGAAAGCCCGTCTCCCCGTCTCGCACCGCTTCGCGCACGCCCGGGACATCGAAGCCCACCACCGGGAGGCCCGTGGCGGCAGCCTCGAGAACTGCTCGCGGCGTCCCCTCGCGGTACGAAGGGAACAGCAACAAATCCGCTTCGTCCAGAAGTGGCCTGACATCTTCAAGCCGCCCCAGGTATTCAACACCTTCCTTCTGCTGTACCCATTCAGCCGTCACGGCATCCGGGTGCACGGGATCCTCCTCGCCAGCCAGGAGGAACCGCGCCCCCGGCAATTCCTGCCGAATACGTTCGGCAACCTCGCAGAACTCCGGGATTCCCTTCTGATGCAACAACCGCCCCAGCATCACCACGACCGGGGCACGTTGATCCCTCCCGGAGCGATCCACCACCGCAAAGCGGTCCACATTTACCCCGGAACTGGCAATCAGCCGCGCCTGCTCGTCCCGCACCCAGCCCCGGTCCAGGAACAGCTGCCGATCATCGCGATTCTGGAAAATAACCCGATCGGCGCGCGGCATGGCGGCCGAATATCCCCAGCCGGCCAGCCGGGCCGCGAGCCCTCCGGTGATGAATGCATGACCCAGCCCGGTAATCGCATTCACGATGGCCACCGAATCCCCCAGCACCCGCCGGGCCGCCAGCGTACCGAAGATCACCGGCTTCGCATGGAAGTGCTGGATAAGCGCAGGCTTCCAGCGCCGACAGATCGCCCGCATCCTTCGATGGGCCGTCCAGTCGGCCCGGGGAGACAACCCGCCGCGATTGAAGACCACCGGCTCCAGGCGGGCGCCCAGCCCCACAAGCGAACGGCTCTCCGCATCATCCGCCGTCGCCAGCACCACCTCCCAGCCCTGGTCAATAAAATGCCGAATCAGCGCAGTGCGCGAACTGGTCAGCGCATATCCCCGGTTGGCGGCAAAAACTGCAACTGGCTTGTTCATTGGATCTCCCTCTCCTCCAGCCACCGCTCGGGGCATATTCCCTCGCCGCACGAACCCTAACGTATGATTCACCTCAACGGCACATCACGCTTGGGGGATTCCATGGATCGGAATATCGCCTTCTACCGCGTCGGGCCGTGGGGACGGGCTTGCCCGCGAACAACGGGGTGCGTCGCCCGGCACCGCTTCGCGTGCAAGCACGCTCCCACAGAACTCCCGTCACCTGTTTATCCCGACACAGCCTTGCTAACCCTGTCCCAGCCCAGCACCCGCACAGCCTTCCGCTGGTGCTCGCCCTCGCCCCCGTAAATCAGCGTCGGAGAACGAGCCATATCGCCGGCCAGCGCGGTCCAGCGCTCGAGCCCGGTGAAAAAATCCCGATTCAACGTCTGGCCGGACTTGATCTCCACCGGCATCAGACCACCCGCCCACTCGATCAGCAGGTCGACTTCATTGCCATTACTGTCGCGCCAGAAGTGGAAGGGCGGCGGCTCGCCGCGATTGAGAAAGGCCTTTCGCAGCTCCGAAATCACGTACGTCTCGAACACCTGCCCGCGCAGCGGATGCACCACCAGCTGTTCCGGCGTCTGCACCCCCAGCAGCCAGCACAACAGCCCGGTGTCGTGGAAATACAGCTTCGGCGACTTGATCAGCCGCTTGTTGAAATTCGCATGATGCGGCCGCAGGAGAAACAGCACATAGCTGGCCTCCAGCACCGAGATCCACGCCTTGGCCGTGTTGTGGGTAATACCGCAATCGGCCGCAAGCGATGACAGATTCAACACCTGACCACTGCGCCCGGCACATAGCCGCACAAAGCGCTGAAAGGCGTCCAGATCCTGCACCTGGAGCAATTGCCGCACATCCCGCTCCACGTACGCCGTCACATACGCCGGAAACCAGTGCCGTGGAGACACCGGCCGGTCATACAATGCCGGATAACCACCGGTAAACATCATCGCATCCAGAGCCGTTGGTGCCTGCCTGGCCTCCACCAACTCCGCATGGCTCAACGGCAGCAACTCCACAAAGGCCGAACGCCCGGCCAGAGACTGCGAAACCTCCGACATTAACCCGAACTGCTGCGACCCCGTGAGCAGAAACCGCCCCATGCGACCATCGCCGTCCACATGCGTCTGCAGATAGGAGAACAACTCCGGCGCCCTCTGAACCTCGTCCAGCACCGCCCCATCGGGGCACTGCGACAGAAACCCGCGCGGATCATCCAGCGCCAGCGCACGCACATCCGGATCTTCCAGGGAACGATAAGGACGGTCCGCCATCACCGTGCGTGCCAGCGTTGTCTTTCCGGACTGGCGCGGCCCCGTGATCGTGACGATGGGAAAGCCGCTCAACAGCTCCCGGACCAGTGTTTCGGCAGTGCGCGGTATCATGCGCACACCCTACCGCGACTTATGCCGACTGGCAATGGCATTTACAATTTCCATACAACCGTCATTCGCCTGCGAGCCTGTACCGCGGTGTCCGTCAAGCAACCTGCAGGAGCGGCCTCCGCCCCTCCTGCAGGGCGCTGGCTTTTTTGTGGGAGCGTGCTTGCACGCGAAACCGGCGGTGGGTTAGGCCCACCCCGCCGTTCGCGGCCAAGGCCGCTCCTACAGGCGCAGATCCGCCGCTTCGGGCGGCAGGGCCGACTTCACGTCGAACACCACGGCATTCTCGCGCCCCAGGCGGCGCACGCCCTCGCCGCCCAGCGCCACGAACTCGCGGTGGGGCACCGCCAGTACCATTGCATCGTACGTACCGGCCTCCGGGGCTCCTTCCAGCAGGTCCAGGGCGTATTCCTCGTGCGCCTCGGCGGTATCCACCCACGGATCCCACACGTCCACCTGCGCGTTGTAGCCCTGCAGATCCGCGATGATGTCCACCACCCGGGTGTTGCGCAGGTCCGGGCAGTTCTCCTTGAACGCCAGCCCCATCACCAGGATGCGCGAGCCCACCACCGGGAAGCCCTTGCGGATCATCGCCTTTACCAGGCGGTCGGCAATGTGGCCGCCCATGGCATCGTTGATGCGCCGCCCGGCCAGGATCATCTCCGGATGGTGGCCTACCGCCTGCGCCTTGTGCGTCAGGTAGTACGGGTCCACGCCGATGCAGTGCCCGCCCACCAGCCCGGGCCGGAACGGCAGGAAATTCCACTTGGTGCCCGCCGCCGCCAGCACCGCGTCGGTATCCAGCCCCAGCCGGTCGAACAGCAGTGACAGCTCGTTCACCAGCGCAATGTTCACGTCCCGCTGGGTGTTCTCGATCACCTTGGCCGCCTCGGCCACGCGGATGCTCGGCGCGGGGTGCGTGCCCGCGCGGACGATGCGCGCGTACAGCTCGTCCACAAACCGCGCCACCTCCGGCGTGGAGCCCGAGGTCACCTTCACGATATCGGGAATACGATGCGCCTTGTCCCCCGGGTTCACCCGCTCCGGGCTGTAGCCCAGAAAGAACCCCTCGTTCACCACCAGGCCGGACTCCGCCGCCAGCACCGGCGCGCAGTCTTCCTCCGTGGCTCCGGGATACACCGTGGATTCAAAGATCACCACGTCGCCATCCTTCAGCGCCCGCCCCACCGTGCGGCTGGCCGCCAGCAGCGGCCCCAGGTCCGGCCGCCGGTGCGCATCAATCGGCGTGGGCACCGTCACGATGAACACATTGCAGCCCGCCAGCGCCGCCGGCTCCGCCGTCATCTCCAGCTGCGCGGCCGCCGCCAGCTCCTCCGACTCCACCTCCCGCGTGCGGTCATGCCCCCGGTTCAGCTCCGCCACCCGCTGCGCGTCGATATCGAACCCCAGCGTGGGCAGCACCCGCCCGAACTCCGCCGCCAGCGGCAGGCCCACGTAGCCCAGGCCGATCACCGCGATGCGCACATCCTCAAGATCCTTCATATCCAGTCCTTAGCTTCTAAATCGATCCCTTGCCCCGTAGAAGCGTGCTCGCACGCGAAGGCGAAGAGCCCTCGCCATCCGTCCTACGTCCCTCAAAAACGCTCCGGTTTCGCAGCGCCTCCAACCGTTCCAGCCGCCATCTCCGGCGCCCCAGCAGGCCCGCCCCCAACGCGAGCAAAACCCCCAGGAACTTGGCCCGGTGCCGAACCCCCGTACCAAAGTTATTCGTTCCCCATGCGAACACCACAGCGAGCGCCAGAAATACCACGAGCAACAACCGGTATTCCGGCCGGCTCCACCAATCGCGCCAATAACGAAGCAGCAGCACCATCAATGCCAGATACAGCAAGCCATCGAGCATGCCAAACACGTGCACGGCAGCGCGCACCTCCCATGGCGGCGGCCCCACCAGGAGATAACCCATCCGGATGGGCGTGAGCACCAGCGCGTGGAGATCGTTGGCTGGAACAAGATACCCCGGATAAGCGCTCCCTCCGCGAGCGGCCGAGGCTCTCTCATCGAGCGTTTCCGCGCGCTCCATCACCGCGCCGACCTCGCCGATACTGGAAAAGCGCATATCGCCGAACGCGAGAAAGCCGGCCAACCCCGCTGAGACCAGAACGACCCCGCCTCCCACCACACTGGCCCGAACCCGTCCATAGAAAGTGCCCCTCAGCACCTCCCGCAACGCCCAGCCAGCAAGCACCAACGCAACCGCCACAATCGCGAACACGGCCCCGCCATGGATAATGCCCGCCGCCAGAATGACTCCCACGGCTCCGATCAGATAAATCATCCTTCCGGACCGCACCCACCGCACCAGCCAGAGCATCCCAAGCAGGAAAAACGCCGTGAACCACACCTCCCGCAGCGGAACCGCAGCGTTAATGACCAGGATGGGGAAAAGCGCCGCCACCCACATGGCGCGCACACCCGCCTTGCGGTCCCAGAGCTCTTCGGCAATGCGCCCTACCAGATAAACGGTCGCCAGCCCAAGCCCGATGTTGACCGATTGAAACACCAGGGGAGCCCGGTCCGTACACGCATAGACATTTCCGATGACCCAGCTATGCACATACGAGGCGCCCAGGTTCAGATGCTCTCCCAGGTTCCCGCACCCGCTCTGCGCCCACTCCCATGCCCGACGTTCGAAAGTGACCGCATCCGCCCCCCCTTGAGGAAGTACCACCATGAACCGATGAACAACCGCCGCCGCAACCCGCACCCCGAAGGCCGCGAGCAGCGGCAACAAATACCCTCGGCGAGAATGCCCCGCATACAAGAGCGCCAGGACGATGCCGGCCAACAGACAGGCCGTAAGCAGTAACTCGACTGAATTGGTTGGAATGTCGGTATAAGTCATTGACCCAGCCATCCATTGGCGCTCGGTCGCCGGGCCAAACCAAACCGCACAGTAACGTCACTCATCCAAGCCCCACTCACCTACCAGACCGCTACACAATGAACCGTAGCGTTGAGCCACCGATTCCAGCCCGTAACACTGCACCATTCGCTCGCGAGCATCCGCGCCCAGGCGACCCAGCCCCTCCCGGCCATGGCCGAGCACCAGCCGTACCTGACTGGCCAGCACTTCCGCATCGCCCGATTCGGCCACAAACCCGGTTTCACCAACTACAGAAGCTGCATCACCGACATCCGTCACCAGAGCCGGAACACCGCAACCCATAGCCTCACCCACAACGTTCGGAAAGCCCTCGCCCCACAGCGACGGCATCACCAGCAGGTCCAGCGCCAGGTAGAGCGATTCGGGAGCGTCCGTAGGCGGAAGAAGCGTGACGGCCGATTCCAGACCGGCTTCCCGCACGGCAGTCGCCACCGGCCCTTCGGGTTCCGCCACCCCGGTGCCGGCCATTACGCAATGCACCGGTAACCCATCAGCCACCAACATCTGCAATGCCTTCAGCCATCCAAGATGGTTCTTCATCGGATGGGCGCGGCCCACCACCCCTAACAGAAACCGGTCGGCTGGAACCCCGAGCGCGGCTCGCCGGGCCTCCCGCGCATCTGGATCGGGCTTGAACCGTTCAAGGTCAAAGCCATTGGGCAGCACAACACGCTTATCAGAGGGATACCCGAAGCCTTCATGCTGTTCGGCGGCGGTTGCACTGTTATAGATGATGCGCGCCGGGGAGCCGGCCCACCAGGCGCCAGCCCGGATCACCCAGCGCGTGCTCGTCTTCTCCCGGCACATGTCGTGGACCGAATGGCGCACATTCCAGACGACCGGCCCCCTGTACCCCAGCCGCCGTGTGAGCGACGCCGCCAGGTTACCGTGGTACATCCACCCCATCACCACATCGGGCCTGAGCTCTCGAATGGCCGCGCGGAGCCTAGGTATCCAGGTCGGCGAAACGCTTCGCCGCACACCCCCGGTGTAGAGGGGGATGCCCACCTTCCGGATCTCTTCCGCCATCACCCCCGGTTCCTTGAGCGAGAAAACCGCGGACTCCTCGGGATGGACGGAGACCAGGTTCGCCAACTGTCGTTCGGCGCCGCCTTGGCCTAGCCCTGTAATAATATGGAGGACTTTCATCAGCTCACTGAGCTTCCGTCACGATCTCGGGTCTCGATGGGTTCGCCTCGAGCCCGAAGGCTTCCTCCAGATATTGCCGCGCGATTGCCGGGGCCGCGAAATCGCGCGCCCGTTCCTGGCGAGCTTCGCGCGTACCTCGCGGAGAATGCAGCGCCTCGGTAATGGCTTCGGCCAGCGCATCCGGATCATACACTGGCACCAAATGCCCCAGCTCGCCATCACGAAGCAACGCCCGCGGTGCACCAGAGCAATCGGTTGCAACAACTGGGGCACCCAGCGCCAGCGCCTCAACGATCACCAACCCAAACCCCTCCCAGCGCGACGACAGAACAAACAGCTGGGCGCTCGCCATCACCGAATGCGGATTTTTGACAAACCCTGGCATGTGCACGCGTTGTGCAATACCCAGGTTCTTCGCCAACGCTTCAAGCTCACCCCGCAATTCCCCCTCACCCAGAATCACCAGATCGCAGTCTTTGTCCTTCACTTTTGCAAACGACTCGATCAAGGTATCGAAGCCCTTTTGTCGAGCCAATCTACCCACTGCGACGATATAATGCTTGCCCCAGGGTTTGCCATCTCCCGGCTCATCATTTGCAGTAGACGGGGAAGTCTGGACGGTTACGGGATTACCGATAATCTTAATATGGTCCGTTTGGCAGATGCCCCGATCTTGAAGCGTGCTGGCGACCGCTTCGCCCAGCGCAACCACTGTATCTGCACGGCGATAAAGCAGGCCCATGAGCCGCTGCATGAGGTGACCACGCATTTTCTTGACTGCATTCCCTGCAGGGGCTCTGACGACATTGTCTTCCCGTAACACCAACCGACATGGTTTGCCAGCCAAGTGCCATGCCACTGACGCGCACACATTCGCATAGTTTAGACTAGAACAAAGCACCGCCGGCCTTTCTTTGCGCAGGTAGCGGGCCAGCGCAAAAATTGAACGCGATGCACGACCGGTTCCAAGGTCAACAACTTTCACCTCTGGGCGCACTTCATCCAGAAACTCCCCCTCTGCGCGGGCAAGTACGATGTGCACCGGGCGATCCGTCAGATCCACAAGCGCATTTGCGAGGTTGACCACGACTTTTTGAGCGCCGCCGCCGTTTAGGCCGGGGATAAAAAACGCTAAAGCAGTTTGATTTGCCCCGGGTTTCTCGCCCACCGGCGGTTCTCGGCTTGGTTTATCCAGTATCAATAATCCCACCACTCTAAAAACTGATCGGCCATTTCCTGCAGATGCTCCATGACCGTCCCCGAGGACAATCCATTCTGAGAGCAACAAAATCTGGGCCCAAGCAAAGACCCATTTCGCGCGGCATCAAAATGAACCACCTGACTGCCCAAAGCACAGGCCAAAGCGATCTTCTCGTGAACCTGATCAGCCTCCACTCGCATCATGTCTTCGTACGATGCGAAGCCCCTCAGGCGAGCCACACGTTCACCTCGTTCACTATCACCCGCTCAGCACCCCCGCCACGTAGCGATGGTAGAAAAACTCCGATTCTACGCTGCACCCCGTAAACTCCCGGCTGCGCTAAATAAGCAATTCCGCAGGCCCACACTCCATCACATTATCTCGACGCGGAGGAAGCTTAGGCGCGCCTCTTGCCCAGATCAACAACCTCCACCGCTGGGCGCACTTCATTCAGGAACTCCCCTTCCGCGCGGGCAAGTACGATATGCACCGGGCGGTCCGTCAGATAGACAAGCGCATTCGCGATGTTGACCATGACCTTTTGAGCACCGCCGCCGTCCGTGTACGCCGCTCAAGGCTCGGGTCGGTTGGTACTTCGTTCGAGTCGCTCACAGTCTTCGGCTCCTACGAAAGCCCTGGCTCCTTTATACAGGAATCAAAAGGGGCACTGTCGACTGTGAGGTTGACACCCAGGGCCCGCCGACAGCCGTCTTGAGCTACGTACATAATCAGGTTTCTTTTTTTCTACGGGATGATCAGAAAACATGATCTTTAGCACTCTTATGCAGCCTAAGTATTTTAACTGGTATAGACCTTAACCCTAGCTGCCTAGCAATCGCTATTCTATGATTGCCATTATCAGAGGCTATCACCTCACCATTAGGCCCCATGTGCACATGAATAAACGTGGGCTCCGGATCACTCAGAGTCGGAACCCTGACTCCATTGATCTTTATGTCCTCATAAATTGATTCATAAACGCCTTCGTAGAACTTTAAAAGATCCTCTAAATTTTCTTTTCCTCGAACTGGTCCGAGTAATATTTTTTTTCTGTAGTAGTTTTTGAAAAGCCCAGTTTCGCCCCAAGACTTTCCCACGTAAAACCTCTCGTAGAAAGCCGTCTGCTTGAGACAATCCACATCTTCACTCGAATCGCATGATTCAATATTCTTTGCATGAATATGCCACTTTCCTCCCATAACCTGGCCAGGCCAAGAGCGCACTATCCCCGGGTCTTCTTTCGGGGTTAACCACTGCTTTATATTTTGAGGGTCAACCCTGATTACCTTTAGCGCATGGCTCCGCCTTCCTCTAAGGAGGCAAACCAATATTGAAAGGAAACTTCGAATGGGATTAGGTTGGAGGTAGCGATATGTCAGTTTCAATAAATTCACAGGCTAATTCCCACACGCAGATTTTTCGGAGAACCTTCGATTCAAGAATCAAGTGAACGTGTTACGAAGCGGATCTCAATCCGCATCCGACAAATTAGCTTGGTCGCAATCAATCCGGAAAGACGGCGGCAACTATCACTACCATCAGCAGGACAGCGCCATCTGTCAACGTAGATGACGCCTGATTGGGTTCAGGGTTCTTTAACAATTCGCCGCCGTCTCCGGGTTCAGGGTCACCGATTCTGGGAGGCCGAAGTCCCGGATGGCACCGGGCCAGCGTTCCGGATGAGCGTCATGGGCTCGCTCGTACGTGGCTCTGCGGTTCGCCAGGATCCGGGTGGCCTCGCCGCTGTGACGCTGGGCGGGTGTGACGTAGTTCAGCGCGCTGTGGCGGTGCTGCTCGTTGTACCAGTGCACGAAGGCGAGCATCCATTCGCGGGCCTATTCCAGCGTGGCGAAGCCCTTTGACGGGAACCCGGGGCGGTATTTCAGCGTCCGGAACAGCGCCTCGGAGTAGGCATTGTCGTTGCTCACCCGGGGGCGGCTGCGCGAAGGCGTGATCCCGAGGTCGTAGAGCTTCTGCAGGAACGTCGCCGCCTTCATGGGGCTGCCGTTATCGGAGTGCAGGATCAACGGCTTGTCCTTCGCGGCCAGGTGCTCCCGCCAGTGCGCCTTCTCGATGAGCTCGCTGGCGAGCTCCCCGGTCTCGGCGGCATGGACCTCATGGCCGACGATCTTGCGACTGAACACATCGACGATCAGATACAAATACCACCAGGTCCCGCAGGCCGGCCCTGGCAGCCAGGAGACGTCCCAGGTCCACAACCGGTTCGGTGCATCCGCCACATGGGTGGTCGGCGGACGCTTGCCTCCGGGCGCCTTGTGGCGGCCGCGGTGATGGTTCTGGTCGTAGTCGCGCAGCACGCGGTAGAACGTCGACTCCGAGGCGATATAGCGGCCCTGATCGGCCTGGTCGGCGACGATGTACGCCGGCGGTCGGCTGCGGTAGCGGGGCTCGTTGCACAGATCAACAATCACTGCACGCTCCAGCTCGGAGAGTTTGTTCTGTGGCACCGGACGCTCGGCATCCGGGCGGGCGTCGGCACGCACACCCTGCGGCGTGCTCCAGCGCTGATACGTCCGCACGCTCACGCCGACCACGTCGCAGGCTTTGCCCAGCCGGGCACCGTCGCGCCGGGCCTGTTCGACGAGGGCGACGGTGTGCTGGCGATCCGGGAGGCTGGTCAGTCGTCCTCGTCGTTGCGGCCCCAGATCGCCTCGGCTTTTTTTGACAGCGTCAGCGGCGCCGCCGTCTCCGCCAGGGCCTTGTCCTTGCGCTTGAGCTCGCGCTCAAGCTTCTTCACGCGCTTTTGCTCGGCCTTGCGCTCCTGGCGCGAGCGCTTGTCCTGCTCGGCCGCGTTGGCGTTGGCATTCATGCAGCTCTCCCGCCAGGCCTCGACCTGCTCGGGATAGAGCCCCTTCTCACGGCAATAGGCGCTGAACTCCGCCTCGGTCATCGGCGCGGTCTCGAGCACGACGCGGAACTTCTCCTCGCTGCTCCAGCCCTCCGGGGTGGATCCTCGTGATGGCAAAACCTGTCCTCGCTCACGGGCCTGTTTGCGCCAATTGTACAAGGTCGCCGCGGAAATCCCCTCGGCCTCGGCCACCTCGGGGACGGTGAGGTTCATCGGTGGTGCCAGCTTGCGCAGGACGGCTTCCTTACGCTCGGCAGAGTAGTGCTTCATGGTTGTCACCTGCTGGTTGCGTTGAGGCGACAACTACGTTGACTGATAGGGACAGCTAGCTGCTTTTTTCTTCCGGAAGCCAAACAGACATCCCATCAAGCTCGTTTTTTCTATACCCGTGCTCTTCACGATACACGGTCCCAATATCGGAGATAAGCGTTTTTTTGTCGCTGGACCACAGGAGTTTTGATCGCCATTTTTCGTGGAGTGCAGACAGCTGTTTATTTTTACCCCTGAACACTTGTTTCTCTGGATCCAAGTCCGGGATCATCTCCTTTGCAAAGCGGTTTGCAAGCCCCGAACGAAGAAACCGTGGGCTCGTACCAAATGCATTGACTCGCCAAAACGGCAATGGCAACCGCTGCCCAAAAATCCTTATTTCTTTTCGTCGTGTTAAGTACTTCGGCGTTATTTCTGCATCGTGCTTGTCCATAGACAAAACAAGCATTCCCAAACGCCCGTCCTCCCGAAACTCATCAAGAACAGCATCAGTCACTTTCTCTTTTAATATCCAGTCATCTTCCAAGTGAAGAATCGGTTCATCTCGTGCTTGTAACCATAAACGCTTGACTGCCGCACCAAAGCCTGACTTTGAAGGAGAACTAATAACGGCCTCGGGAAAACGGTCTCGGATTAATTCTACACATTTTTCCTGGTCGCGCTGATCGCCCATAAAAGGATCAACATTAGCGAACATACTCCTAATTTGAAAGTTGACGAAAAGATTTCGTTGAAATGATTCCAGCATTGCCTCCAGCAAAAAGGGTCTGCTGCCAGAAACAATACAAACATCAATTGGTGTGTTTTTCTTCATGACTTTTTAAGCTCGCCAAAAACGAAAGAAAAAAGCGCTTTGAACTCTAGTGGTGAGCCACAAACACAGAGCACCAAAAACTTATTCTTGATAGGAATGCTTCGAGGGGGCATCCAATTGTCCAACCCACCGCTCCAGGTACAGGCGCCTCAAACGCCCACGTTCGTCTGCAGACGGAAGCGGCCGCTTGCTGCAGAATGTCACCGCCCACGCCAATGGGAGCACGTAACGGAGTACGCCAATATCTTGGTTACAGCCTACCGCCTCCACCAGCTTTTGGAGCTGCCGGTCGAACTCCCCTTCGGCCCAAGCGCGACGCAGGAACGCATCTTTCTCGAAGAGAGAGAGCATATCGTACCAGACCGGCCGGAGCGATACCAACTCGTAGTCCCAATCTATGACTCTGTAATGCTCACCGGACACCAAAATGTTGTGGGGGCCGAGGTCTCCATGACTAGGGACAATAGGCATGCGACTCAACACGCCAACAGCATCTTCTAGCGCGATTCCAAATTGATCCAGTTGGTCAGCGAAAAGCTGATCGGCGTCGGGCCGCCATGCATCAGACTTTGATGAAGGCCAGTCACGCTCGGACGCCGCTGATGCAATAAGGTCTTCGATAGCCTTGCGCACATAATTCAGTTTCTGGTCTTCAGATTGAGAGGAGAGCATTTTTCCATCGTGCCAACTCTCTTCGAGGGCGGCTCCGTCGGTGCTGACAGTAAAGGCGGGACCCGGCAACCATTTTTGTAGCCAGGCCCGCAATTTCACGTAATCTTGACCGTACCTTGGGTACGGCTCGAGGCGCGATACCGCCACATCATCGCAATAAAAGAAGAGTAAGGCGTCGGGATTTGCGCGACAAAGCGCCTGAGCCTTTCGCTCGCGGGCGCGCTTCCAAGAGAACACGGGGCAAAGGATGCCCCACCCACTACCTTTAGAAGATCGCAGAGAGTCTAGTTTCTTGCGTGATCGCAAATGGATAGCGACCCGCCCGGATACGATGTATACACCTGTTTGCAACTGATGTCGGTTGGCGAACGCGGCACGAAGCGTTGAGACAATCTGAGTCAATACACGGACCGCAGCCTTAATCGCTCGGCGGGGATTCTTGCGCGGTACCAAATGGTGGGAAGCTCTAAAAGTACGCTCCCCAAGACTCATTGCGACGCCCCGCGGCTAACGGACTGCTGATCACTCATCGAAAAATCAGCAACACCGGCCTGCAGGCGCACCGTCAGGGTACATTTCTCGATGGTTGTCAGTCGGTGTGCAATAATCAAGACGGTCTTGTGGCGCGACAGAGCCTCCACGGCTTCCATCACCGCAGTCTCTGTTTCATTGTCCAGCGCACTAGTTGCCTCGTCGAAGACGAGCACCGGCGGGTCGTGGTACAGGGCCCTGGCAATGCCGATTCGCTGACGCTGCCCGCCGGACAGCCGCACACCGCGCTCACCGACCACGCTACCGTAGCCCTGCGGCATGTCGCTGACGATAAAGTCGTGCACCTGGGCCATACGGGCACAGCGCTCCACCTGTTCATGATCGATCTGCTCGGGCGGCACGCCCAGGGCGATGTTTTCGCCCACGGTGGAGTCGGTCAGGAAGATGTCCTGCGGCACGTAGCCCAGCGCCTGTTGCCAGGCGCGCAAGTTGTCGTCGGTAATGGGCTGGCCGTCCACCACGATGGCGCCTTCGCTGGGGCGCAGCAGGCCCAGGAGTACATCCACCAGGGTGGTCTTGCCGGCGCCGGAGGTGCCGATGATGCCCACGGAGCTGCCCACGGGGACTTCCAGGTTGATCCCCTGCAGGGCCGGGCGCTCGGCGTTCGGGTAGGTGTAGTGGATGTTCTGCAGGGTGATGGTCTGCCTGGGTTCCAGCGGCTGCGGGGCGCGCTTGTACAGCTCGGCCAGGGCCGAGCGCTGGTGGAGGTCGCTGTAGACGCCGTCCACGGCGGCGGCGCCGAAGCGCAGCTTGGCCATACCGGCATAGATGCGCTGGGCGGCCGGCAGCATGCGGTACCCGGCAAAGACGTACAGCCCGAGGATGGGCAGGATGTCGCCCAGGGCGTTGCCGTCGGTGCCGCCCTGGGTGGCCAGCAGTACAAGGGTGAGGGCGATGACACCGCCGAAGCCGACCGCCTCGATGACGAACTTGGGGACTTCGCCGAACGTGCGGTTGGTGGCCTGGTGGCGGGCCTGGCGGGCCGAGGGGCCGTCGAACCGGGAGAGGTAGGCGTGTTCGCGGCCGAGCAGCTTGATGTCCTTGATGCCGCCCAGGGCCTCGCTGGCGGCGGTGAAACGCTCCTGGTTGGCACGGGCGCGGTCGCGCCCCACCCGCCCGAGGATGCCGCGCACGGCACCAAAGATGAGCGCATACAGGCCGCCGATCACGACGGCCACGCCCAGTGCCAGCCAGGGGTCCACCACGATCAGCAGGACGACCAGCGCGAGGATGACCACGCTGTAGGCGACCATCTGCATGCCGGGGCGGAAGACCTGCTGCACGAGCTGGTCCACCTCGGAGAGGATGTTCTTGGCCATGTCGCCGCTGTGGCGGTCGAGGAAGAAGGCATAGGGCTGGCGCAGGTAGGTCTCCAGCAGCCGCTTGCCGATGCTGTGGCGGCGCATCTCGATGAAGCGGTTCATCGCGTAGTGCGTGAGCGAGCGGAAGAAGGCGGAGAACAGGATGAGCCCGAAGGCGGCCGCGCCCAGCGCGAGGATGAAGGCATCCACCGAGGTGAAGCCGAGGCCTTCATACACGGTGTTGAGCACCGGGTTGGTCTGCACCACTTCGGGGTTGCCCAGCACGCTCAGAAACGGCATGACCGAGGCGACGCCGGCGGTTTCCAGTACGGCCATGACGATGACCATGCCGAGCACGAGGCCGCCGCGGCGTTTTTCCTTGCGGCTGAGCAGGGCCAGGGCTTTGCGGTAGGTGCTGAGCATGGGGTGGCCGGTTGGGTGGTTTCTGGTTGATTTTCTCGTAGCAGGCCAGCCCTCTGGCCGATCTGGCATGGCCGGTCGGTGCCCGATGCCCCACCGGGGGATCGGCCGGAGGGCCGGCCTTGTATGTTTACCCCCGGCAGGCCTAGAAAGGGTCTGTCGGGGTGGAGGGACGAGGCCGGCATCTGGCCTGCGGCACAGACAGTAGGAGACTTCGTCCCACCCCTCACCTGAAGCGCCGATAAGGAATCGATCGGCTCGGGACCGACGATCGATGGCAAGCCAGCGTTCGGTGAGGCCCCGACAGACGGTTTTACGCTAGCTCGGGAGGTGAACGATGGCAACATCGGTAACGGCTCAGCGGATCGGGGTCGATGTGGGCAAAACCGAACTGTGGCTCAG
>NZ_KB897997.1:0-20638 GCF_000377325.1 Thioalkalivibrio sp. ALgr3
GGACATGGCGGAGAGCATGACCACGGCCATGACCATGAGCACGGGCATGATCACGACCACGGGCATGACCACGACCACGGGCATGACCACGACCACGGGCATGACCACGACCACGGCCATGACCACGACCACGGCCATGACCACGACCACGGGCATGACCACGACCACGGGCATGACCACGACCGCGGGCATGACCATGACCACGGGCATGACCATGACCACGGGCATGACCATGACCACGGGCATGACCACGACCACGGGCATGACCACGACCACGGCCATGACCACGACCACGGGCATGACCACGACCGCGGGCATGACCATGACCACGGCCATGACCACGACCGCGGGCATGACCACGACCGCGGGCATGACCACGACCACGGGCATGACCATGACCACGGGCATGACCAGGAGCACGCACATGGCCACCAGGACGCCCACATCTGGCTCTCACCCGACAACGCCCGGGCGATCGTGACGCAGCTTGCGGACCGACTCGGGGAGAATTACCCCGACAAGGCCGGCGCCCTGGAAGACAACCGCGACCGCATGCTGGAACGCATCGACGAGTTCGATGCCGAACTGAAAGAGCGTCTGGAACCGGTGCGCGGCGAGGCCTTCGTGGTGTTCCACGACGCCTACCAGTATTTCGAGGCGCATTACGGCCTGAACGCGGCCGGCTCCATCACCGTCGACCCGTCCCGCAGTCCCGGGGCACGGCGCATCAGCGAACTGCGTGATCGCCTGTCCGCGGACGATGTCACCTGCCTGTTCACCGAACCGCAGTTCCGCCCGGCGCTGGCCGAGACCATCGTGGAAGGACACGCGACGCGCCTGGGTCAACTGGACCCGGTCGGCGTCGACATCCAGCCCGGCCCGGACGCCTGGTTCGAACTGATGGACGACCTGGCCGACGGCTTCCTCGACTGCATGAAGCGCGAATAAGCCCCATCCGCCAGGGCCGCTCACCCAGCCATTCGCGAGTCGCGCAGCCATCGCCCCCGTCATTGCGAGTCGCCGCAAGGCGACGTGGCAATCCGCCGAAGCGGCCTGCACGCAGGATCAGGGGCTGCGACCGAAGATCGCCACGTCGCTGCGCGACTCGCGATGACAGGAATCCATGCTCGTCGTTGCGAGGTGATCACCGTCTCGCCGTCCTCGTTCGTCCGGCCTGCTCGCGATGACGGGAATTCGTGCTCGTCGTTGCGAGGAGCCGAAGGCGACGTGGCAACCTCCGGACCAATTCCCTGGGCGGGCAGATCGGGCAGGCCCGGAAGCAGGCCCGCCCGGATGGCGCGTCAGCCGTGGGTGCCGCTGCGCGGTTGCGCGCCGGCGGCGTCGCCGGTCGGTTCCTGGTACACCAGGTCGAGCGCCTTGGCCGCCGCCACTTCGTTGAAACGGCGGTTCGGCAGGTTGTGCGGCGACGACTTGATGGTGTCGATGTCGTCCGCCGACTCGGCGAGGATGCAGGCCATGGCCTCGACGAAGGCGTCCAGGGTCTCCTTCGACTCGGTCTCGGTCGGCTCCACCAGCAGGCATTCCGGCACCAGCAGCGGGAAGTAGGTGGTGGGGGCGTGGAAGCCGTGATCCAGCAGCCGCTTGGCCACATCGCCGGCGGTCAGCCCCGTCTCCTTCGCCTGTTTCTTCAGGGTAACGATGAACTCGTGGGTCGCGCGGCGTTCCGGATAGGCCAGATCAAATCCGGCGGCCTTGAGCTCGCTCGCGAGGTAGTTGGCGTTGAGGGTCGCGAACTCGGCGACCCGGACCATGCCCTCGCGACCCAGCATGCGCATGTAGACATAGGCCCGCAGCAGCACGCCCGGGTTGCCCATGAACGCGGACAGCCGGCCGATGGTTTCCGGACGGTCGGCCTCCTCGGCCAGGCGGTAGCCGCCCTGCCCGTCCTCTTCCACGTGCGGCACCGGCATGTACGGCAGCAGCCGCTCGCCCACACCCACCGCGCCGGAACCCGGACCGCCCCCGCCGTGCGGCGTGGAGAAGGTCTTGTGCAGGTTCATGTGGATCACGTCGAAGCCCATGTCGCCCGGGCGCACCTTGCCGAGGATGGCGTTGAGGTTGGCGCCGTCGTAGTACAGCAGGCCGCCGGCCTCGTGCACGATCTTCGCGATCTCCTCGATGCGGCGCTCGAACACGCCCACGGTGGACGGGTTGGTGAGCATGATCCCGGCGGTCTGCGGACCCACGGCCTCGCGCAGCGCCTCGAGGTTCACGTCCCCGGTCTCGTCGGTGGGGATCTCGCGCACCTCGTAGCCGCACATGATCGCGGTGGCCGGGTTGGTGCCGTGCGCGGCATCCGGGACGATGATCTCGCGACGCTCGGTGTCGCCGCGGGCATCGTGGTAGGCGCGGATCATGGCCACGCCGGTGAACTCGCCCTGCGCGCCCGCCATCGGCGCCAGCGACACGCCCTGCATGCCGGTGACCTCGCGCAGCATCTCCTGCAGCTCGTACATGGTCTGCAGGAAGCCCTGGCTGTGGCTGGCCGGGGCCAGCGGATGGCGGTTCAGGAACCCGGGCAGCATCGCGAGGCTGTTACAGGCGCGCGGGTTGTATTTCATCGTGCACGAGCCCAGCGGATAGAACTCGGTGTCGATGGAGAAATTCTTCTGCGACAGCCGCGTGTAATGACGCACCACGTCCAGCTCCGAGGCGGCCGGCAGGCCCGGCGCCGATTTCCGCCGCAGGTGCGCGGGGATGGCCGTGGCCGCGTGCGCCTGCGGGGCCTGGGCCACGGCGGAGCGACCGGCGTGGGAATGTTCGAAGATCAGCTTGGTTTCCGTGGTGTTCATGGCGGTTTCTCGCTTCGGTATTCGGGTAGACGGCGGGCCCCGGCGGATCTGCACCGCGCGGGGCCCGCCGGAGGCCTGTCGCGTTACTGGGTGGGGCTCAGCGTCGCCCGGTCGTCCAGCGCGGCGAAGACCGCGTCGTAGTCGGGTTCGTCGCCGATCTCGGGGACCAGCTGGGCATGCATCACCAGATTGTCGGCATCCAGCACCAGCATCGCGCGGGCGGTGATCCCGGCCAGAGGTCCGTCCTGGATCAGCACGCCGTAGTCCCTGGCGAAATTGCGATCGCGCATCATCGACAGCACCGTGACGCGTTCCAGCCCCTCCACGGAGCAGAAACGGTCCATCGCGAAGGGCAGATCGGCGGAGACGATGAGTGCATGCACGTCGGGGCGCTGTTCGACGAACTGGTTGATCTTCTTGGTCGACTCGGCACACACCGGCGTGTCGAGACTGGGCACGATGTAGATCATCTTGCGCTTGTCGCCGAAATCGGCGAGCGAGACATCATTGAGGTCCTTGCCCGTCAGGTTGAAGTCCGGAGCCGGCGAACCCACGTGGGGCAGGTCGCCGTTGGTGTGGATCGTGTTGCCCTCTAGCTTGGTCTCGGCCATGTCAGCCTCCTCGGCGGTTGGGGTATGGCACGTCGCGTGGAGTGACTCCCCGCTCAGGCCGCGCGGGCCTGCTCGCAGGCAGCCACGTACTGCTCCAGATCGTTCTCGTTCTTGGTCTCGGTGACGCAGGCCAGCACGCAGCCATCCAGCGCCGGGTAGTCGCGCCCCAGGTCGTGCCCGGCGAGCACGCCGGCGTCGGCCATCGCCTGCAGCTGCCCGGCGGCATTGCCACCGAAGTCCAGCGCCACCTCGTGGAAATATTCGCCGGTGAAGCGCGGCTTGATGCCCTTGGCGGCGAGCTTTTCCACCAGGGCATGGGTGTTGGCGTAGCAGGCCTCGGCCACGCGGGTCAGGCCCTCGTCACCCAGCATGGACATGTGGATGGTCGCGGCCGTCACCACCAGCCCCTGGTTGGTGCAGATGTTGGAGGTGGCCTTGGAGCGGCGGATGTGCTGCTCGCGGGCCTGCAACGTCAGCACGAAGCCCGGCTTGCCGTCGGCATCCTCGGCGCGCCCGACGATGCGCCCCGGCATCTGCCGGATGTGCTTCTTGCGCGTGGTCATGAAGCCGAAATACGGCCCTCCGGAGGACAGCGGCGCGCCCAGCGGCTGGCCTTCGCCGACCACGATGTCGACGCCGTTGCCGCCCCACTCGCCCGGCGGCTTCAGCAGCGCCAGCGAGACCGGATTGACCACGCCGATGACCGGGATCTCGCGCTCCTCGGCCCAGCCGGTCAGGCCATCCACGTCCTCGAGGATGCCGAAGAAGTTCGGCTGGCTGATGATCATCGCGGTGATGTCGTCGTCGGCGTACGCGGCCAGCGCCTCCACCGGGGTCTGTCCGGTGGTCTCGTCGAACGGGACCTCGATCAGCTCGATGCCCTGATTGCCGATCAGGGTGTCGATCACGCGGCGGTACACCGGATTCAGCGCACCCGGGACCAGCACCCGCTTGCTCTTCGACCGGCGGTTGACGCGCACTGCCATCAGCACGGCCTCGGCCAGCGCGGAGGCACCGTCATACAGCGAGGCGTTGGAGGCCTCCATGCCGGTCAGACGGGCCATCATGGTCTGGTACTCGTAGATCAGCTGCAGCGTGCCCTGCGACGCCTCGGCCTGGTAGGGCGTGTAGGCGCTGTAGTACTCGCCGCGGGTGGCGATCTGCCACACGGCCGCCGGGATGTGGTGCTCATACGCCCCGGCGCCAATGAAATTCGAGGGCATGCCGTCGCGGGCGGCCCGCTCCTGCATCAGGCGGGAGATCCCCATTTCGTTGAGACCCTCGGGGATGCCCTCCAGCGGCGGCGCGCGCAGCCCGGCCGGGATCTCGTCGAACAGATCCTCCACGGAATCGGCGCCGATGGAGTCGAGCATCGAACGGATGTCTTCTTCGGTATGCGGGATAAACGGCATGACTTTCTCGCTTTCGCTGACGCGAAGTTCTTCGGCGGCGCCCCGGTGCCCGTCGGACACCGGGGTACGGCCACCGCCGGTGGCTTCAGGATTCGGCTTCGACGTGCGCGGCGTAGGCGTCCGCGTCCATCAGGCCGTCCAGCTCGCCGGCATCCGCCGGCTTCATACGGAACAGCCAGCCATCCTCGAAGGGCGACTCGTTGACCTTCTCGGGGCTGTCTTCCAGCTCCGCGTTGGTCTCGGTCACCTCGCCCGTGATCGGGGCGTAGATGTCGGAGGCGGCCTTGACCGACTCGACCGTGGCACAGGCCGCGCCGGCCTCCAGGCTGCTGCCGGCCTCGGGGGCCTCGACGAACACCAGATCACCCAGCAGCTCCTGCGCGTGATCGGTGATGCCGATGGTCACGGTACCGTCGTCTTCGGTACGAACCCATTCATGGCTCTTGGTGTATTTCAGGTCCTTCGGTGCTTCGCTCATGACGTCATCCTTATAGCGTTATAGCGTTGAAACCCGGGTACGCAGTGTGCCACTGCGCGTTGCCATTGTACGTCCCGTATCAGGCGGAAGGCAGTTCGATCTGCGGCTCGCCGTTGCGCACGAACACCGGGCGCACGACCCGCACCGGCAGGTGCTTCCCGCGGATCTCCGCCTCCAGGCGCTCGGCATCGGCCGCGGCGGCCGGCACCCGCGCGAAGCCGACGGACACGCCCAGGCTGGGCGCGAAGCTGCCCGAGGTCACCTCGCCGTCGCCGGCGTCGGTCACGATACGCGTCCCGCCGCGCAGCACGCCGCGGCCTTCCAGCACCACGCCCACCAGGCGCTGCTGCACGCCCGCGGCCTTCTCGCGTTCGATGGCCGCACGACCGATGAAATCACGCTCGGCATCCTTCAGCGCCACGGTCCAGCCGAGGTTGGCGGTCAGCGGACTGGTGTCGGCATCCATGTCGGTGCCGTAGAGATTCATCCCGGCCTCCAGGCGCAGGGTGTCACGCGCACCCAGACCGATGGGGTCGACCCCGGCATCCAGCAGCGCCTGCCAGAAGCCCTCGGCCTCCGCGGCCGGCAGCATCACCTCGAAGCCGTCTTCGCCGGTGTAGCCGGTGCGCGCAACGAACCACTGGTCGTTCCACAGCGCGGAGAACGGCTTGAGCTCGCCCGCGCCGCGCAGGTCTTCCGGCAGCAGCGGCAGCGTCTTCGCCACCGCCTCGGGGCCCTGCACCGCGATCAGGGCGAATTCCGGGCGCGGCTCCACGCGGACGTCAAAGTCCTGCGCCACGGACTGCATGTGGGCGATGTCGCCCTCGGCGGTGCCCGCGTTGACCACCGCGCGATAGGTGTCCCCGCCCAGCCAGTAGATGATCAGGTCGTCGATCACGCCGCCGCGCTCGTTCAGCATGCAGCTGTACAGCGCGCGGCCTTCGGTCTTCAGTTTGGCCACGTCGTTGGCCAGCAGATAGCGCAGGAAGGCCTGCGCCTGCGGGCCGTGGATGTCGACCACGCGCATGTGCGAAACATCGAACATGCCGGCGCCGGCGCGCACCTTCTTGTGCTCTTCCATCTGCGAGCCGTAATGCAGCGGCATCTCCCAGCCGGCGAAATCGACCAGCTTGGCGCCGGCGCGTTCGTGGGCGGCATGGAGCGGGGTTTTCTTCAGCGTCATGCTTTTCGTCCTGCAGTTGTTCCGGCGTCGATGGCGTCGCGGTCATCCGCGCATAAAAAAGGGCGGCCGACAGGATTAACTGCCAGCCGCCCCTCTGTCCTGAAACCTGAGAGTTTGCGCGCCCCGCGGTCCTGTGGACCCGGGCGATCGCCCCCTTCGGTGGGCCGTCTGCCGGCCGCTCTCCAGAGTTCGCCGTTTCACCATCCCGGTCCTGAAGCCTGAGCGATTCCGGGCGGATGTTGCGCCTTCGGCGTCTGCGGCGCGCGCCCGAGGCGCGGCGCGGCAGAACTCTTCCAGGATGATGTGCGGAGCGTTTCGTGCCCCGATGGCGTAAGATCAATTATAGGCGATCCGGCGCCGGAACCCAATGCCCCGATTCACGCCGGGTCCATGGGATCGGGTCCATGGATCAGCGGCGGATGCCGTCCAGCCCGAACGCGCGCAGCGCGAGCTGGCGCTTGACCGGGACCAGCCCGTCCACCAGCCGCACCCCGGCCCCGCGCAGCTCCGGCAGACCGGCGCGGCGGGCACCGAACAGCAGGCGGAAGCCGTCCATCGCGCGCTGCATCATCGCGTTCTCCGGGCGCCGCGCGCGGGTGTAGGCGCGCAGCCCGCGCGGATCGCCGGGATCACGCCGGTTGGGGCCGGCAAGCTGGCGCAGCAGCGCATCGACATCGGCCAGCCCCAGATTGAGCCCCTGCCCCGCGAGCGGATGGATGGTGTGCGCCGCGTCCCCGGCCAGCACCACCCGCCCGGAGAAGTAGTCACGCGCATGGCGCGCCACCAGCGGGAAACTGGCGCGCGGCGAGGTGCCGGTCACCGGGCCGGGACCGCCATCGATCGCGCCGGACAGCTCGCGGATGAAGGTCGCATCATCCATCGCCATCACGTCATCGGCCTCGGGCTCCGGCAGCGACCAGACGATGGAACAGCGCCCGTCACCCAGCGGCAGGAAGGCCAGGATGCGCTCGTCGTCGAAGCGCTGCCAGGCAGTGTCACCATGGCCCTGCGCGGTCTCCACCGTGGCCACCACGCCGCGCGCGTGGTACGGGCGCTCGTTCACGGCGATGCCCGCGCGTTCGCGCAGGGCCGAACGTGCCCCGTCGGCCGCCACCACCAGGCGTGCCGAGGCCAGCGGCGCATGCCCCTCGGCGTAGACATCCACCCGATCGGGCCGCAGGTCCACGCTGCGCCACGCGGTCTCCGGCCACAGCGCCACGCCACGCTCGCGCAGGGCCTGCCACAGCACCGCCTCCAGCGCTGCGTTCTCCACGGTCCAGCCGAGTTCGGGCACGCCCAGATCATCCGCGTCGAAGCGGATATGCGCGGGGCCATGCGCGTCCCACACCTGCATGCCGGAGAAGGCATGGGCGCGGTTGGCCGCCAGGGCCTCCTGGACCCCCAGACGATCCAGCAGGCCCATGGCCGCGGCATTGAGCGTGACCACCCGGGTCACCGGCGCGGTCGCCGGATCGAACGCCGGCGCCGGACCGCGCTCCAGCACCGCCACCCGCATGCCGGCGCGGGCGCAACCAAGAGCGGTAGCCAGGCCGGTGGCACCGCCGCCCACCACCAGCACGTCCAGCGGCTCGCCGGCGCGCGTCATGCCCGCGTCTCCGGCAGCCGCGACAGGGTATGCCGCGGCACCGGCCGCAGCCCCATCGCCCCGCGCGCGAAGGCATCGCGCAGCGGCGGCACCCGATCGACCGTCATCATGCCCAGCCCCAGGGCATGGCCCAGCAGCCCGTCGACATGGCGCATCCCGCGGGCGAGGAAATCGGTCACCCCGACGATGCGGCGGATGTCGCCCTCGCGCCGGCGCGCCCAGGCCTCCAGCACGTGCCGCCCGCCGGGATCGGCCACGAACGCGGGGCGCCCGTCGGGCTGCGCGCCCTCGCGCAGTACGCCCAGCAGATCGGCCACGTCGCGCAGCGCCAGGTTCAGCCCCTGGCCGGCCACCGGATGCACCGAGTGGGCGGCGTTGCCCAGCAGCAGCGCGCGTTCGGCGAACGGTTGCGGCGCATGCATCCGCTGCAGCGGGAAGCGCAGCACGTCCCCCGCCGGGTGCAGCCGCCCCAGCGCCCAGCCGAAGCGTTCCTGCAGCGCCGCCATGCGGGACGGTTCGTCCAGCTCCAGGCGAGCGTCACAGACCTCCGGCGGGGCGACCCAGACCACGTTCATGCGCCCGTCGGCCTGCGGCAGCAGTGCCAGCGGCCCCTCGTCGGTAAAGCGTTCGAAGGCCTCGCCGTCGTGCGCACGCGAGGGCCGCACATCGAACACCAGGGCATCCGCATCGTAGCGGTGGCGCTGCACCGGGATGCCCAGCGCCTCGCGGGTCGGCGAGCCCACGCCGTCGGCGGCGATCAGCAGCCGCGCGCGGCAGGACCACGCCCCGTCGGGACCCTCCAGGTGCAGGCGGCGCGCGCCGTCCGCAGCGGCCTCCACACCCGCCAGCGTGGTGGCGTGATGACTGGCCACCCCCGCCGCATCCCGGGCCCGCGCCAGCAGGGGATCCAGCGCCGCGGCCGGCACCACCTGACCCAGGGCCTCGCGGCCCATCTGCGCGGCATCCATGCGCACCCGGCCCAGCCCGCCGCGGCGGCTGACCACGATGCGCCGGATGGGCGCGGCCGTGGTCGCCAGCTCCGCCCAGTAGCCGAGATCGTCCAGCAGGGTTACCGAGCCGGCCGCCAGGGCATAGCCACGGGTGTCCACGCGCGGGGCGGCCGGATCCGGCGCCGGGCCGCGTTCGAACAGCCTCACCGAGTAGCCGGCGCGCGCCAGGGTGCAGGCCATCAGCCCGCCCACCGGCCCGCCGCCGACCACGGCGATGTCGGTCTCGGTTTGCGTTTGTGTTCCGCGATTCACGGTGGCCTCCATGCGCGTCCCTCTGCCCCGGTTTCAGCGACGTTTGGGGGCGCCATCGGCCATGCAGGCCTCGATGGCCTCCACGGTCTTCGGGCAGGCCTCGGTCAGCACCTCGTGCCCGTCGCGGGTCACGGCCACGTCGTCCTCGATGCGCACGCCGATCCCGCGCAGGTCCTCCGGGGCCTCGCAGTACGGGCCGAAATACAGCCCGGGCTCGACGGTCATCACCATCCCCGGCTCCAGCTGCCGCCAGGCCTCGCCCACGCGGTAGTCGCCCACATCGTGCACGTCCAGCCCCAGCCAGTGACCGGTGCGGTGCATGTAGAACGGGCGATACGCCTCGTCCTCGATCAGCGCATCCAGCTCGCCCTCGAGCACGCCCAGATCCCGCAGCCCGCGGGTCAGCTCGCGCACCGCGACGTCGTGGGGATCGTTCCAGTGGTGTCCGGGCCGCACCGCGTCGATGGCGGCGCGCTGCGCGTCCAGCACGATCTCGTAGACCTCGCGCTGGCGCCCGCCGAAGCGCCCGCCCACCGGGAAGGTGCGGGTGATGTCCGAGGCATAGCCGCGGTGCTCACAACCGGCGTCGATCAGCAGCAGGTCGCCGTCGCGCAGCACGTCGCGGTTCTCGATGTAGTGCAGGATGCAGCCGTTCTCGCCACCGCCGACGATGGACGGATACGCCGCCTCGGTACCGTGGCGATGGAACTCATGGGTGATCTCGGCGGCCACCTGGTATTCGGTCATGCCGGGGCGGCAGGCCTGCATCGCGCGCTTGTGCGCCCCCACCGAGATCGACGCGGCGTGGCGCATCATCTTCAGCTCCGGGGCCTTCTTGAACAGGCGCTGCTCGTGCAGGTGGTGCTCCAGCGCGGCGAACTCGTGCGGCACCCGCACCCCGCTGCGCGCCGCGCGCCGGCGCACCTGCTGCAGCCAGCCGAACAGCCGCCGGTCGAAGCCTTCGTCGCGGCCGAACGGCGCGCACAGCTCGCGGCGGTTCTCCATCAGTCCGGGCAGGATCTCGTCGATGTCGTCCACCGGGAAGGCGCAGTCGGCGCCGAAGTGCTCCATCGCTCCGTCGGGCCCCGCGCGGCGCCCGGTCCAGGTCTCCATCTTCGGGTCCCGATCGCGGCAGAACAGGATGTATTCCCCGGCCTCGCGCCCCGGGGCCAGCACCGCGATGGCGTCCGGTTCCTCGAAATCGGTCAGATAGAGGAAATCGGAGTTCTGCCGGAACGGGTATTCGACGTCGCGGTTGCGGGTGGTCTCCACCGCGCCCGGGATCACGATCAGGGCATCGCGCCCGGCCGCGCGCATCAGGCGCTGGCGGCGACGGGCCAGCTCACCGGCGGGGATCTGCGGCGCGCGGCTCATTGCATCGGGATCCGGGTCGGGTTCTCGGGGGCCAGCTCGTCGGCAATCAGCAGCACGCCCACGCGCACGTATTCGGACAGCTCCTCGAAGTCCTTCTCCGAGGCCTCGCTGTCCTCCGGTTCGGGATCCATGCGCGCGATCTCGGCCAGATCCCGCAGGATCTCCGCCGACTCGGCCGAGGGCTTGAGCCCGCCCAGCCGCGGCGTCTGCCCCAGCCCGCTGATGAAGCCGTCGGCCCATTCCGACAGCGCCTGGGCGCGGGTCTCGATCTCCGCATCCTCCGGCACCAGCGGGGCAAAACCGAGCTCGATGTCGTACAGCTGCGCCAGCAGATGCCGGCGCAGCTCGTCCACCAGCCGGTCGAATGCCTCGGCGGGATTCTCGGTCAGCGGCAGCGCCTCGCCCAGCGACTTGATCAGGAGGTCATTGCCGGCCTCGGGGTCCGCCACCAGGCAGCCGGTGATCAGGCCATGGGCCGAGGCCGGGGTCTGCGCGAACCCCATGGTGCGCAGGCCGTGGGCCAGACGTTCTTCCCAGGACTGCGCCATCAGAAGGCCTCCAGACGGGCTTCGTAGGGAAACAGCAGAAAGCGGTACAGATCATCGCCCATCTGCAGATGGGTGAACTGCGGCTCGCCCAGGCGGATCTCGCTGGAACCGGTCGCGGACAGCGCCGTCAGGCCGAAGCGCTTGTCACGGATCAGGTCCTCCAGCAGCTGTTCCAGCTCGCCGCGCGGGATCGTGCCGGTGTTGTCCACCACCCGGCACGGCTTGCCGTTGTGGGCCGTGCCTTCGATGATCGTGGCGTCGGGTGCGGGTTCGGGAGGCTGTGTCATGGGTCATATTCTGGCCACCCCCTGCGCGGGTCGCAACACAACCCGCCGGTGTTTCGGTTGACGGTTCCGCCGACCCCCTCCTAGACTCCGGGATTCAGGGACTTCGCTCCCGTTTTTCAAGCCCGAGGCCCGCCCCGCCATGTCCGACAGCGCTTCTTCCGGCAGCCACGCGCCCGACGCCCTCGACCGTCTCGAGGCCGCGATCCTGCGCCTGCTGGACGATAACGCCGAACTGCGCGAGGAAAACCGGGCGCTGCACGAACAGGTGCGCCAGCTGCGTACCGAACGTGCGACCTACCGCGAACGCAACGAGCAGGCCCGCCACCGGGTCGAGACCATGATCGCCCGCCTGCGGGCGATGGAGCAGTCCGAATGAGCCAGTCCGAGCCGGTCCGCATCACCATCATGGGCAAGGAGTACCACGTCGCCTGCCCGCCCGAGGAGCGCGCCGACCTGTTCGCCTCCGCGTCCCTGATCGACGAGCGCATGCGCGAACTGCGCGACGGCGGGCGCGTGGTCGGGGCCGAGCGCATCGCGGTGATGGTCGCGCTCAACCTCGCCCACGAAAAGCTCGAGTGTCAGGAAGAGCTGGAACGGATGAAAAAGGGCGGGGCCGACGCCCCCGAACGCCTGCACGCGCTGGCCGAACGCATCGAGCAGAACCTGGACCGTGGCACGGACGCCGGCACCGGGAGTCAGGCCGAGACCGGCACCACCCGCTCGGAGCCCTGATTCCCGCCACCGGATTCCCCTTCTGCGGGGCCGGGTTGAGCACGCCCCGGGCATCTGGTCCATAATGACCCCGGACGCGTTGCTGCGGCGTTCGAACGTGGCCGGGTGGTACCCTTGAGCCTTAATGCAACACCCAGGGACCGAGTTCTTCCGTTTCGCTGTGCAGGTCCGCCCCCGAGCGGAAAGCCTAAAGATTCGGAGACTTCTCCCACCTGAACCGCTGGTTCAAGGTCGAAGGCCACGACGGCGCCCGCGGGGCGCGTCCTCTCTTTTTTCCTGCCCATCCCCATGACCCTCACGGCCATGTCCACCACCGCGCACGTCCCCGATATCGACGCCCTCGCCCGCGAGGACGCCCGCCGGCTCCGGCGCGAACTGCGCCGTCGGCGTGCCGCGCTGTCCGACACCCGCCTGGACTCGCACAACCGCGCGATCAGCGGTCACCTGCTGAAATGGCTGGAACGCTGGCAACCGCACTGCATCGGCGCCTACCGCGGCCTGCGCGGCGAGGTCGACCTGACCGCGCTGACCTGCGCCCTGGCCAGGCGCGGCACCCGCATCGCCCTGCCGGTGATGGACACCCGCCGCGACGGCCGCATGCATTTCCACGAATGGCACCCCGAAGACCGCCTGTGCCACAACGGCTTCGGCATCGCCGAGCCCTGCCCCGGCGCGCCGCGCGTCTGGCG
Source organism: Thioalkalivibrio sp. ALgr3 (assembly GCF_000377325.1). Taxonomy (NCBI): domain Bacteria; kingdom Pseudomonadati; phylum Pseudomonadota; class Gammaproteobacteria; order Chromatiales; family Ectothiorhodospiraceae; genus Thioalkalivibrio; species Thioalkalivibrio sp. ALgr3. Next base: position 12,996 of record NZ_KB897997.1, read on the forward strand.
CCGCGAGATGCAGGTGGTGCTGATGCCGCTGGTCGCCTTCGACCGCCACGGCAACCGCATGGGCATGGGCGCCGGCTACTACGACCGCTACTTCGCCCGGCGGCGCTTCGGCATCCACCGCCCGCGCCTGATCGGCGTGGCCCATGGCCTGCAGCAGGTCGAGGCCCTGCCGGTGCAGCCCTGGGACGTGCCGCTGGATGCCGTGGTCACCGAGACCGGCTGGCATGTATTCCCCCGGCACGGACAGGCCACTGCTACCCTGCAGACACCTGACAACGACTGATTCAAGGAACGCGACGACATGGGCTACTGGCTGATGAAATCCGAACCCGACGAGTTCGGCATCGACGATCTCGAACGCGTGGGCGTGGAGCCCTGGGACGGGATCCGCAACTACCAGGTGCGCAACATGATGCGCGACGAGATGAAGAAGGGCGATCTCGCCTTCTTCTACCACTCCAATGCCAAACCGCCGGGCATCGTGGGCATCATGCGTATCGAGAACGAGGCCTACCCGGACTACTGCGCCTTCGATCCCGAGGACAAGCACTACGATCCCAAGAGCGATCCCGACAACCCGCGCTGGCTGCGGGTGGACGTCGCCTTCGAGGAGAAATTCGACGACATCCTCACCCTCGACTGGCTCAAGCAGCAGCCCGAACTGGCCGACTGCCCGCTGGTGCGCCGCGGCAACCGGCTGTCGGTGATGCCGCTGACCGAGGATCAGTGGGATTTCATCCTCGCCAACGCGAAACGCGGACAGACCCGAGGTGGAACAAACCGGGGCTCCGCCTGATGGCGACGCTCTACCACTTCGCCCACGACCCCAAGGCCGACCGCATCCGCCTGGCCTGCGGGTACAAGGGCGCGGCACTCGAGACCCGCGCGGTCGACTGGTTCGACGACGAGACCTTCTTCGAGCTGGGCATCGCGCGGCAGTCCCCGGTGCTCGCCACCGATGACGGCGCCCTGCACACCGACACCACGGCGGCCCTGCGCGCGATCGACGAGCTGTTCCCGAGCGGCGAACCGCTGTCCGCGGGGATCATCGCCGAAGACGCCTGGCAGGCCCTGCTCGACTGGCGCGCCCGCGTGGACGTGGTGCTCGAGCGCCTGTACGCCCCGCTCGCCCCCGGCTACCACGGCATCGGCCAGGACGCCGATGCTCTCGCCGACTTCAAGGCGAACGTCGAACACCGCTTCGGCATGAGCGTGGAGGAACTCGCCAACGACCGCTACGACGGCTACCAGCAGCTGGCCCGGCTGAGCCGCCTGCCCGAGCTCGCCCGCCACCTGGCCGCCAATGGTTTCTATCTCGGCCACCCGTCCATCGCCGACTGCGTGATCGCCGCCGACCTCTACCCCCTGCAGATGCACGACGGCATCAACCTGCCGGTGGACATGATGTACTACCTGCGCCGCGTCGAGGAGACCTTCGCCACCCGGCTCGACGCCCAGTGGCTCGCCCGCTGAACCACCCCGACCAGCGCCGCGTCATTTCCGCGCCAGCTCCCGGGTGCGCAACCTCGCCATCGAGGGCTACCACAGCGAGAAGCTGAGCGGATTGCCGGGAAGCATGGACAGGACTAGTATTGATCCTGACTACCATTCCCATGGAGGATTCCCATGGAAGTCGTGAACGTTAGCGGCCTCAAGAACAATCCCACCGGCGCCCTGCGCAAGTCCCACGAAACGCCGGTGGTGGTCATGAACCGGGACCGTCCCGATGCCCTCATCCTGGGATTGAACGATGCGGGGGAACTCGACGCGCCGGGTGTGAAGGTGGCCCTGGCCACCGCCCTGTTCCGTGACGGGCACCTCTCCCTGGCGCGTGCGGCGCGTCTCGCCGAGTTCGCCACGGCCGACTTCGCGCGCCATCTTTCCCGGCTCGGGATTCCCGTCGTGGACCTGAATGGCACGGAAGCGGACCACGATATGGATACCCTCGACGAATGGCTCGCCTCGTCCTGAGCGACGCCAGCCCTTTGATCGGGCTTTCGTTCGTCGATGGGCTGGAATGGTTGCCCCGTCTGTTCGGGACGGTCGGGATTCCGGAGGAAGTCGCCCGCGAGGTGCTGCCCGGCCAGGGAAGGCCCGGAGAATCCGCCATCGCCGCCGCGCTGGACGCCGGCTGGCTGTGCCTCCGGGAAGGGCCGCGCTCGTCGACACCGTTACCCGAACTGGATGAAGGCGAAGCAGCCTGTATCCGGATGGCCCTCGGCCACGATGAACCCGCCCTGGTGCTCATGGATGAACGGATGGGCCGCGCCCTTGCCCTTGAGGCCGGTATTCGTGTGGCGGGGACCGCCGCCGTGATCGGGATGGCGCGCCGCCAGGGTCTGATCCCGTCCGCACGCGCGGTTTTCGAACGGCTTCACCAGTCGGAGTTCCGCATCGCGGCCGACGTCATACGCACGGTGCTTGACCGCGTCGGCGAAGGCGAACAGGGCAGGGGCGCTGGTCGCTGACTGGTCCGTCCTCGGGGACAGCGAGGCGCACTGCGTCGCCGGTGGGACCGGGGCGCGCTCCTGGCGGAGCGACTAAGCCACCCGGCTCGACGCCCAGTGGCTCGCCCGCTGAACTACCCCGCCCCGCCCTCTTCGCGGCCAGGGCCGCTCCCACAGCACCGGTGCCCGCCCACTCCTTGACACCCCACCCCTTGTGGGAGCGTGCTCGCACGCGAAGCCCCCGTCTTCCCGCCCCGCATCGCAACCCGTACGATGGAACAACAAGCGCGGCGTCACCCGGAAACAGGAGGCAGACACCCATGGCGGACCCGGCTACCCGAGACGCAACCTACGAAGACCTCCTCCAGGTCGAGGACCACCTGGTGGCGGAGCTCATTCATGGGCAGCTTGTCACCACCCCCCGACCAGCCCCGCGTCATGCCCGCGCCAGCTCCCTGCTGGGCGTAGAGCTCGGAGGACCATACGACAAGGGGCATGGCGGCCCTGGCGGCTGGTGGATCCTCGACGAACCCGAAGTGCACCTGGGCAGCCATGTGCTGGTCCCCGAACTGGCCGGCTGGCGCCGCGAACGGATGCCCGGCCTGCCCGAGACCGCCTGGTTCGAGCTGGCCCCCGACTGGGTCTGCGAAGTCCTCTCCGAATCCACTGCCCGGGTCGACCGGGTGGAAAAACTGCCCGTGTACGCTGCCCACGGTGTCGGCCACGTCTGGCTCGTCGACCCCGTGCTCCGCACCCTGGAGGCCTATGCCAACCACGAAGGGCACTGGCTCCTGCTCAATGCGTTCGAAAACGACGACCCCGTGGCTATCGCCCCCTTCGATGCCGTCACCATCCCCCTCGGCGGACTCTGGGCCGACTGACGCCCCCACCCGAATCCACGAACCCCCTAAATAGTTGTTTATTTGGAATCTTTTACCCCATCTTCTTTGATTTTGCCGAAGATTTAGACTGATTCCAATCTATTTTTTGTGGTTTTAATCACAAAAACACGCAATCGATATTGTTTCAGCCCGGGGGCGCCGATAATATCCCCAATCAGGAACAGGGAAGTTCCAACCGAAAGGGCCGATCAACAGGGATGTTGTTCGGTCTTTTCTCTTTTTCACACCCCGACAGCGTGCCGGATCGGCCAGGGGGCTGGCCTCCTACGTGCCGACTACCCGAAGCGATAGCCGACTACCCGAAGCGGTAGTGCTTGCGGATGTCCCGGTGGATCTCCCAGGTGCAGCCCATACCTGCCGGGAAGGTCACCAGATCGCCCTCGCCGACCGTGACCGGCTCGCCATCCTCCGGCGTCACCGTCACCTGCCCCTCGAGGATGTAGCAGGTCTCCGTCTCGTCGTAATGCCACGGGAAGCTGGACGCCTCCTTCTCCCACACCGGCCAGTCGAACACGCCCAGTGCCTCCAGCCGGTCGCGCTCCGGCCGATGTTCCACTTCGATCTTCATGTTGCCTCCTCGGATCGTTCCGTTCGTTTTGATCGGTCGGGATGAATGCTGCAACGCGGATGACGGCCATCGTAGCCGCGCCGGACGCGCCACCCAACCGCATGCACCCACGAAAAAGGGCCGCACACCGAATGCGCGACCCTCCATAAAAAACGGGGCCCCGGAGGGCCCCGCAAAACGGGCTTACACCCGTTGTTATCACTTCATGCGCGATCGCGCTTAGAAGCTGTGACGCAGGCCCACACCGACGTGGGTGCCGTCGTCCGAGTTGAAGTTCGGCCCGGTGGTCGTGGCCGTGGTTCCGATATGGCCATCGTTCCAGATGTTCACGAACGCCTCGGTACGGTTGCTGAAGTGGTACTGCGCACCGAAGGCCACGTTGGTCCAGGAGGACTCGCTCGTGGTACCCACGGTCACATTGCCATCATCGATGGTGTTGTACTGCACCGCCGCGCGCAGGTTGATCTGGTCGGTCACGCGGAAGTTGGCCGGGACCAGCACCTGCTCCAGCTTGTTGTCGTTCAGCAGACCACCAGCGTTGGACCCGCCATCCCACTGATGGTATTTCACGCCCACGTCACCCTGACCGAAATCGAAGCTGAAGCCCGCGTGCCAGGAATCGACATCCGCGAAGCTGCCGGCAAGACCGGCATAATCCTGATTCGGGCTACTGGCCCGCTCATAGGCACCGGAGAACTGCATCGGGCCCATCTCGTAGATGGTGTTCAGCGAGTAGTAGGCATCCGTTTCCGCGCCGGTGGGGTTCAGCGTGGCGCCGAAAGTGAAGCCGGCGAAATCCGGGCTCTGATAGTGGATACCATCCTGACGGGTCCAGCTATCAGTCGTCTGGCCGGCCACAGCAACGCGGCCCGGGCGCGTGGCGCTGTCGGCCAAGGTATCGGTGAAGGCACGGAACGGCTTCATCGCGTTCTTCATGGCGGAGTCGGACTGGCCGAGACGGACCTGACCGAAGTTGCCGTCGATACCGACCCAGACCTCTTCGTTGAAATCGAACGCACCCGTGTTCGGATCATTGAAAAGGTTCCCCTGGCCGGCGAGATTACCCTGGATGCGGAACAGGCCGGTGATGCCGCCACCCAAGTCCTCGGAACCACGGACGCCGATACGAGTGCCGACACCGGAGTGGACCATGTCACGGTTGGTGGAACCGCCATCAGCGGCGCTGGCGCCGTCCACGGCACCCACTTCGTACTTGACCTGACCGAACAGGGTCACCGAATCGTCGGCGGAGGCGAGGGCCGGAGCGGCGGCGAAGGCGCCGGCGACGGCCATTGCGAGAATCTTCTTCTGCATGATGCTTTCTCCCAGGAGGTGAGTTCTTGCTGTCTGTTGCACCCCGGAGCCCGTCGGCCCCGCGATGTCCTGTGTTTTATATACGCCACGGTGTCGTATTTCAACCCTTGTGGCGGAAAAAAACCCGTATTCGATCACGCTTATACACTTCGGTCTTCACGCGATCTCCCGAGACAGGGGCCGCGAAAGCGGGGCGACGCCTGCAAACCGCTGAAAAAACGAATATTAAGAACTTCCGAATACGCCGGGACACCAATCGCCTTCGTGACCCTCCGCATGAACGGGGCCGCTGTGGCTGCGCGGGATTTCCGCGTCCGGACGTGGAACGGTGAACGTTGCGAATATGCAACATCCGGCCCGATGGCGGCGTTCAGGGAGGCGGTGTTGCCACGATACGACAGCCGGCACGTCCGGGGACGGACGGGGCGGTGCATTCGAGAAGACGGTCAGGGGGCAGAGACGCCCCCGGGGGACGAAGACGGCTGCGACGGATCGCGAGCGACCGCGACCGGGAAGCCGCCCGGTTCGGCAGGGGCCGGTCAGCAAGCGGCCCGGCGTTCGTAACGAGCGCCGGGCCGCGACACAAGGCAGGGGCGAAGGGGCTGGATCAGAAGGTCACACTGTAGGAGGCGGCCAGCCAGCCGGCCTCTTCTTCACCCCTGGAGGTGCCGTTCAGCATCACCGAAACATCTCCGGGGCCCACAGCGCCTTCGACGCCCACGCCGGCGCGAACCCAGGTCTGGTCGTAGTCCCGGCCGTCGATGTTGAACTGGTTGACCGTGAACGGATCGTTCAGCATGCGACCGCGGGTGCGCACGCCATCGCTGTCGAAACGATGCGTCACGTTACCGGTGGCCACGAAATCAAACCCGGATTCCGCGATCGGCATGGCCAGTTCCGAACCGACGCGCAGTTCGGTCACGCTGTCGCTGCGGCTGCTGAAACGCGCGGGCAGATCACCCCCGCTTTCCTCGTACCCCTCCATGCGGATCCGCGAGTAACTGAGATCGGCATAGGGGCTCAGACTGACGCGGGAAGCGCTCCAGGCATCCACCCAGTCCATGCGCACGCGGGCGCCCTGGCCGTGCATCGAAGGGGACGCCGTGGAGAAATCGCGCTGACCGCTCGAATTGAGGTAGCCGCGGCGGATGTCCGCTTCACCCCACTGGTGGAAACCCCCGACGGTGAGGAACAGACCCGCTTCTTCATGAACCGGCACGATGCCTTCGAGCATCAGGAAAAACGTATCGGTGTCGACTTCACCGCCCTGAACCAGATCCTCCTCGGTCCAGGTACGCCCCAGGGAATAGTTGAACTGCATGAGGCCAAAGTTGTGCCCCGCACCCACGCCCGCGATGCCCGTGTTGCCGTCCTGGTCGCCATGGCGGCGCACGCCGTAGTCCCCCAGCACCCACACGGTGCTCTCGCCCTCGTCCACATAGCGGGACATCGGCCGCCCGTGCGCACCATGGACATGCAGCGTGCTGGTGGAAAGCGCGGCTCCCACCGCGCGGCTGCTGGACTCGAGGCTCTCGGACACCGACGCCAGCGACATCATCCGTTCGATGCGCTCGGCGATGGCGAACCGAAATGGTTCTTCGCCAAAAAGCACTTCATCTTCGCTAGAAGGACAGAGCCAGGGCGACGTCTCGGAGCCTCTGAGTATCACGTCCTCGGCGGCGCAGCTTTCCGGCGCCGTGCCATCCCAGTATTTCGCCTCAACTAACGTTACTTCGCTTAACGTTACTTCGCTATAGGCGAAAAGTACGGGAACGAGCTCCTCTACGGGCTCCTCTATATGCTGATCTGTGAACACGGCATCCACGAATTTACTGGCCAACTCCGGATCCCCCCACCATTCCTGCCCTCGGAGAAGTTCACGATTTTCGCTGAACGGAGGGTCCGTAACGCTCACCTCCCAGCGCTCACCTTCCACATCCACTTCCACGCTGTCTGCATTCGCCTGCACGGGCCCCGCCCCGGCCAGAGAAGCACCGCTTAAAGCCAGCAGAATGGCGCGTTTCAGATTTCGCATAAGGTTCCTCCGGATCGGACGTCATGGTGTAAAGGCGCGGCATCCATCGTCGCGGATTGCCAACCACTTCTCAATGTAGGCCATTCCCGCGCAGGCGTGAAGCGGGGCCGGACCCCGTAGGCCGGGCATGGTGCCGCCTTTCCGCATGCCTCGCCCCCTCCAAACGGAGGGGTTCGGGGATGCAGGACCGCCCCGCGCTGAACGCGGAGCGGCACACGGATGCCCTACAGCGCGAGGTCGATGGCCAGCAGGGTGACGAACCCGACCAGCACCCCGGTGGTGGCCTGGGCCTCGTGGCCCTTGCGGTGGGACTCGGGGATGATCTCGTGGCTGATGACGAACAGCATGGCACCGGCGGCGAAGGCCAGGCCCCAGGG
>NZ_KB897998.1:0-20466 GCF_000377325.1 Thioalkalivibrio sp. ALgr3
CACGCTCGCGCTCGAGTCGCTTTTGCGTGCGAACAAGGCGCGGCGACCGCCGTGCAGTCATTCTGCACAAGGGAGCCGCAACGCCGTGCGCGCGCAAAAGCGGCCGAGCCCCTTCGGGGTTGGCGCCCCGGGTTCCCCGATCCTGCGTTGCGCCGCTTGCGGGTAGAACCACTACCCGCTGCGCGACGCGCCTTGTCTCGGAAAACCCGGGGTGCCAACGCGAGCGTGCACATGTGCGGCTGTGGCCGCGGAACGATTGGTTTACCATTCGGGTCTGGTCGCCATCATCGATTCCACGCGAGGCCGTTCCATGAGCAAGACCGTCACGCTGACCGACAACTCCACCGGCAAGAGCATCGAGCTGCCGCTGCAGGAGGGTTCGCACGGGCCCAACTGCATCGACATCCGCGCGCTGTACAAGGAGCTCGGCTACTTCACCTACGATCCGGGGTTCATGTCGACCGCCAGCTGCCGCTCGGACGTCACGTTCATCGACGGCGACGAAGGCACCCTGCTGTATCGCGGCTACCCCATCGAGCAACTCGCCTCCGAGAGCACCTATCTGGAGGTCTGCTACCTGCTGCTCAACGGCGACCTCCCGTCCTCCGACGAGCTGCACGACTTCTCGCGCATCATCAAGGAACACTCGATGCTGCACGAGGCGGTGCGCCGCTTCTTCGACGGCTTCCGCCACGACGCGCACCCGATGGCGATCATGGTCGGCGTGGTCGGGGCGCTGTCGGCCTTCTACCACGACAACGTGGACGTGCATAACCCGGAACACCGGCGCATCGCCGCGCACCGGCTGATCTCCAAGATGCCGACCATCGCCGCCTGGTCGTACAAGTACGCCAACGGCCAGCCGTTCATGTACCCGGACAACAACCTGTCCTACACCGCCAACTTCCTGTCGATGATGTTCGGCGTGCCCAGCGAGCCCTACCAGCCGAACCCGGTGTTCGTGCGCGCGCTGGACCTGATCCTGATCCTGCACGCCGACCACGAGCAGAACGCCTCGACCTCCACCGTGCGCCTGTCCGGCTCCTCCGAGGCCAACCCGTTCGCCGCGATCTCCGCCGGCATCGCCTCGCTGTGGGGTCCGCTGCACGGCGGCGCGAACGAGAAGGTCATCCGCATGCTCGAGGAGATCGTGCACAGCGGGAAGAGCGTCGAGGAGTTCGTCGCCCGGGCCAAGGACAAGAACGACTCCTTCCGCCTGATGGGCTTCGGCCACCGGGTGTACAAGAACTACGACCCGCGCGCGAAGATCATCCGCAAGATGTGCCACGAACTGCTGGAAGAGATGGGCGACATGGGCGCCGACAACCAGCCGCTGTTCGACGTGGCCATGGAACTCGAACGCATCGCGATGGAGGACGATTACTTCATCGAGCGCAAGCTCTACCCCAACGTCGACTTCTACTCCGGCATCATCCTGCGCGCGATGGGCATCCCGCTGAACATGTTCACCGTAATCTTCGCCCTGGCCCGCACGGTCGGCTGGATCTCGCACTGGAACGAGATGATGCAGGACCCCGAATCGCGCATCGGGCGCCCGCGTCAGCTATATACGGGGTATCCCGAGCGCTCGTACGTGCCGATCGAGGAGCGCTGAGTCCGTTCGCGCGCACCGGAGCCCCGGGCCACGCCGGGTGTCTCCCTTGTGGACGCCCGGCGACGGCTGTACATTAGAAGAAATCGATATACGAGGAGGAGATCCCCATGAGCATCGACCGCATCGTCATGGCGTTTGCCGGCACCGTCATCATCATCAGTGCCATCCTGGCCTGGCAGTTCAGCCCGCTGTGGCTCCTGCTGACCGGCTTCGTCGGCCTCAATCTGCTGCAGTCCGCCTTCACCGGCTTCTGCCCGCTGGCCATGATCCTCAAGGCCCTGGGCGTGAAGCCGGGCGAAGCCTTCAGCTGAGGCCGCCCCGGCAGACACCCCGCGCCCGCCCCGACCGGCGGGCGCACAAAAGGGCCCGGACGGAGACGTCCGGGCCCTTTTTCGTTCAGAGGCTCGGGCTTCAGGACCGGGGCCGGAGGGATTCGGGCAAGTCCGCTACCAGAAAATCGTGGATGAACTGGTGTTCGCCTCGCCGAACGAGCTCGAGAATCAATCCGATGTCGAGATTGAGATAGTCATGCACGATGCGATTGCGGATCCCGACGATCGCGTTCCAGCGGGGCACCTCCGCCGGATCCACGAATCCGAGCCCGGCCAGTGCCTGGAAGGCGTCGTGCGCGGACACCGGGACTGGCTGCCCTGCGGCCTTGAGCATGTGTTTCGCCTTTCCGATGGCATTCTCGGCCAGCACCTGCAACGCGTGGAGAACCCCGTTCTCCTCCAGCGGCGACAATGACCCGCCGTCCTCGAGGCGTTCGGCGGCTTCGTCCAGCACGGCCCTCTGGCGGCCGGCCAGATGCCGCACTTCCTGGAGATAGAGCTCAAGCTGCATGCTCACGCTCCCATTCCCAGAACTCCAGCTCGCGCCAGGTACGTGTCAGGAACCACGCCCATGGCGGTCGATCCTCGCCGACCACCGGAATGCCCTCCTCGGCGACCACGGCCCGCATGGCCAGTCCGGCCCGCTCCAGATTGACGATGTCGACCCGGTCGTCGTGGGTGCCCAACGCGGCCGCAATCCGGCGACGCAGGGACTCGTCCCGCGCGAAAGCGTCGAGGGCATCATCAGGGGCGTCCGACCACTGTACGGCCAGGTCCCAGTCGCTTTGCTCGTGCGCATCGCCCCTCGCGCGACTGCCGATCAGTACCACGAAGTCCAGTCCGTCGAGGTCTTCAAGGGCGCGACGCAGTACCGTCGGTTCCGTCATGGTCCTGCTCCGTTGCGAGATTCAGTGCAGGAATCATGATAGCAGCCCCCGGGCGGAGAGCGCCGTTTACTCCGGTTCGCGCAGCCAGCAGGCGGCGCGGTGGTCCGGCGCGGGGCGGAAATCGGGCGGGTCGCGGGTCTCGCAGACGCCGGCCATGGCCTGCGGGCAGCGTGGATGGAAACGGCAGCCCGGCGGCGGGCTGACCAGGCTGGGGGCCTCGCCGCCGGGGATCTCGCGCATCTGCCGCGCGTTGGCGGGGTCGGGGTCGGCCAGCGCGGACAGCAACGCCTCGGTGTAGGGGTGCTGCGGGGCGTCCAGCAGCGCGTCCACCGGCGCCTGCTCCACGATGCGGCCGGCGTACATCACCATCACCCGCCCGGCGTAGTGACGCACGGTGGACAGATCGTGGGTGATGTAGAGCAGCGCGATGTCGTGCTCGCGCTGCACGCGATGCAGCAGGTCGAGGATCTCCACCCGTACCGAGGCGTCCAGCATCGACACCGGTTCGTCGGCGATGATCAGCTTCGGCCGCAGCAGCAGGGCGCGGGCGATCACCACCCGCTGCTGCTGCCCGCCGGACAGCTGATGCGGGAACTTGCCGCGCACCTGCGCCACCGGGGTCAGCCCGACCTCCTCCAGCGCCGCATCGATGCGCCGTTCGCGCTCGGCGCGCGGGCCGATCCCGTGCACGATCAGCGGTTCCTCCAGCGCCCGGCGGATGTCCATGAACGGCGGCAGGGCGCCGTAGGGATCCTGCTGCACGTACCCCACCCGGGCGCGGTACGCCTTCAGGTCGGCTCCCTTCAGATCGGCCAGCGACTGTCCCTCGAAGCGCACCGCCCCGCCGGTGGGCCGGTTGAGCCCCAGCAGGGTGCGCGCCAGCGACGACTTGCCGCAGCCGGACTCGCCCACCACCGCGGCGGCCTCGCCGGCATCCAGGGTGAAACGCACCCCGTCCACCGCGCGCACGGTCCCGGTGCGGATGAATCCCCACTGGCGCAGTTCGAAATGGGTCTGCAGGTCGTCGGCGACCAGCAGAGGTTCACTGCGGGCACGGGTGTTCATCCGGTACCTCCCGCGTCATGCAGCCAGCAGCGCACGCGATGGCGCGCATCCGGGTGGAACACCGCCGGGTCCTCGGCGCAGCGTTCGAACCGCCGCGGGCAACGCTCGGCGAAGCGGCAGCCGGTCGGCGGATCCTGCAGACTGGGCGGACGCCCGGGAATGGGCACCGGCGGTTCTTCCTGGCGCAGCCGCGGCACCGAGGCCATCAGCATCTGCGAATAGGGGTGCCCCGGGGCGGTGAAGAAGGCCTCGGCGGACGCCTCCTCCACCACCTGCCCGGCATACATCAGGGCGACGCGGTCGGCCAGTTCGCTGGAGGTGGCCACGTCGTGGGTAATCAGCACGAAGCTGGTGCCGCGATCGCGCTTGATGCGCTTGAGCACGTTCATGATCGAGGCCTGGGTGAGCACATCCAGCGCCGAAGTGGGCTCGTCGAGGATCACCAGGTCCGGGTCGGTTACCAGGGCCATCGCCAGCACCGCGCGCTGGCGCATGCCGCCGGACAGCTCGTGCGGATAACGCTGCAGGAAGTCCGTGGCGATGCCGACCTCCTCGAATGCCTCGGCCGCACGGGCCATGGCCGCCCGCCGCGACCAGCCGCGATGGATGCGCAGCGGCTCGGCGACCTGGTCGCCCACCCGCACCACCGGGTTCAGCGCATTCATCGCCGCCTGCATCACCAGCGCGATGCGGGTCCACCGCACCTCGCGGCGGAAGCGTTCCTCGGACAGGCCCAGCACGTCGCGCCCGTCCAGGCGTACCTGGCCGGTGGGTCGCCCGGCATTGCGCGGCAGGGTGCGCAGCAGGACCCTGGCCAGCGAGGACTTGCCGCAGCCGGACTCGCCCAGCACCACCAGCGCCTCGTTGCGGCGGATCTCCAGATTGACCCCGTCGACCGCGTTCACCGGCCCCTGCTCGGTGCGGTACTGCATGCGCAGGTCCTCGATCTCCAGCAGAGGGCTGTCGGGGTTGGCCGCCACCGTCATCACAGGTTCCTCAGCCGGGGGTTGAACACGCGATCCAGGGCGAAACCGAGCATGGCGAAACCCAGTCCGGTCAGCATCAGCAGCGCCGCGGGGCTCACCACCCAGTAGTAGAACCCGTGGTACAGGGCCGACTGGGCCTGGGCGTCGTGCAGCACCTTGCCCCAGGTCGGCAGCACCGGATCCCCCAGGCCCAGCACCGCCAGCGACGCCTCGAGGAAGACGTAGGTCGGGATCAGGGTCACGAACGTGGGGATCAGCACCGGCAGGATGCGCGGCACCATGTAGCGCAGCACGATCCGCGGGCTGCTGGCCCCGTAGGCGCGCGCCGCCTCGATGTACGGGGCCTGGCGGATCGGCAGCAGCATCGCGCGGTACATCTTGATCCCGGCGGAGAAGATCCCCAGGGCCACCACCACGCCCAGCATCAGCCAGATGCTGGTGGAATACAGGGTGCCCACCATCACCAGGATGGGCAGCAGCGGCAGGATGATGTTGACCTCGGTCAGGCGCTGGATCGCGGCATCCACCCAGCCGCCGTACCACACCCCGGCTGCGGCGATGATCAGGGTGGTGATGGTCGTACCCACCGCGGCGATCAGCCCGAACGCCAGCGCCACCGGCGTACCCCACAGCAGGGCCACGGACAGGTCGCGGCGCTGGTGGTCGGTGCCGAACGCGCCGTGGACCAGCCCGTAGGCCACCAGTTCGGCGTCCATGCGGCCTTCGGGCTCGAAATGCACGGTTTCCAGTACCAGCTCGTAGGTCCCCGGCAGGACCCGGGGTTCCGGGTCTTCGACATCGGCGTCACTGAACAGACCAACCTGCGGGGCATGCCCCAGGCGCCCCTCCAGGCCCTGGTCCTGGGAGATCGACACCCGCTCCTCGGCACTGACCCGCCGCGAGCCCAGGGCCACCTCGCTGCCGTCGGGCCGGTGCCAGCTCATGCGCACGAACGGCGGCCGCTGCTCGAACTCGGCCTGCAGGAACAGGTTGATCTCCCCCGGGAAATCGTCATAGGGGAAGTCGAAGCGCAGGGTCTGCTCCTCGATGCGTCCTCCGTCGAAGGCCGCGAATTCCCGCTCGGCCGCCTCGCTCCCGGCCTTCACGGTGCGCGGCGCGTTGCCGCCGAACAGCCGGTCCGTCCACACCGGTGCGGCATTCACCGGCAGGTCCTGCCAGACCTCGCCGCCACGCCAGAGCTTCTGCGCCTCGCTGTACGGGATGGCGGTGACCGCGTAGATCGCCGTGCCCAGCAGGGCGAGGATGATCAGCATCCCCGCCACCGCCGACGGATAGCGTCGCAGCCGGCGCAGGCCCTCGCTCCAGGGGCTCATGAACGGCCTCCTTCAATGCGCACGCGCGGATCGAGGATGGCGTAGAGGAAGTCCAGCACGAACACGGTGATGGCCAGCAGGTAGGCAAAGATCACCACCGATCCGATGATCACCGGGGTGTCGCGATGGCCGATGGCCTCGAACAGCAGCGTGCCCAGACCCGGCCAGTTGAACACCTGTTCGAGGATGATCGCGCCGCTCCACAGCCCGATCAGCATCAGCAGGAAACTGGTCACGATGGGCGACAGCGTGGGCCGCAGGATGTAGCGCTGTTCGATCAGGCGATCCGGCAGCCCCTTGGCGCGTGCCATCTCCACGTAGTCCTCGCTGGAATGGATCAGAAAGAAGGTGCGCCAGGAATAGATCGAGATGAAGATCTGCGAGATGAACATCGCCAGCACCGGCAGCGCCATGTGCCGGAGCACGCTGGAGGCGTAGGCCCAGCCGTCCTCCGGCGGTGGCACCGAGACCATCCCTCCCGCCGGGAACAGCGGCCAGATGAACGCCAGCAGCAGGATCAGGAAGATGCCGTAGAACCAGCCCGGCGCCGCCGAGCTCGGCGCCAGGCCGATGACGCTCTGATCCAGCGCCGAGCCGTAGCGCCGCGACAGCCCCAGCGCGGCAAACACCGCGACGAAGAACACCAGCAGGTTGGCGGTGCCGAACAGCAGCAGGGTGGCCGGCAGGCGTTCGGCGATGATGTTGAAGACCTGGCGCGAGCCGGCATCGGAATGCATCTCCTCGGCCCGGCCCAGGTCCAGGATCATCGCCTGGTAGAGATAGTCGAAGCTGCGCCAGATGAAGGGCTCGTCCAGGCGCAGGCGCTCCACTTCCAGCGCCACCTGCTGCTCGACCAGCTCGGTCCGCTCATCGGACGGCAGATCATGAAACGCCGGATCCGCACGCACCGCCTCGGCCGCCGTGGTCTCGATCTGGGCCAGGCGCAGGTCATCCACCTGCCCGCCCATGTTGGCGATCACGATGGTCAGGTAGACCCCGATCAGCACCGTCACCAGCAGCGCCAGCAGGCGCTTGCCGGTAAACACGGCCAGGCGGCGCAGATCGCGCAGCCAGCCGCGTCGGGCGGCGTTGACGGCCCCGTCAGTCATCGCCTTCCTCCGCTGGATCGGCCCGTGGTTGCGGCACCCGCCCGCCTGGCACCGTGGCGAACGCATGGGTGGCAAAGGCCGGCAGGGCGACCGGCGTCGCGGTCACCGCGAACTCCAGGCTGTTGGCCCCGGTACCCAGTGCGTCGAGGATCTCCGCATCCAGATCCAGGCGCCAGCGCCCGTCCGCATCCGGCTCCAGTTCGCCGCGCCGCGCGAGACGGTCGTCGCCATCGAACAGCATCCAGCGCACCTCGTCGATGTCCTCATGCGGATACGGCTCGCCGCCAAAACGGATGTCAAGGTCGAGGCGGACCGGTTCGCCCAGCTCGGCGATCAGCGGGCCATCCACGCTGACCTCGGGGATCCGCGGCTCCGCAAAGCGCAGCCACTTGTCCGCCGGATCGGGGAAGTCCTCGAAGCGGCGCAGCACCAGACTGCCCTCCACCGCGCGCACGCGGTGCAGGTAGAACGGCCCGTCGCCGACCCAGAAATGGCCGCGTTCGGCCTGCCACTGCTCCAGCGCCGCGTAGCGTTCGCGGATCTCCTCCGGATCGACCCACTCGCTCAGGGTCTCCTCGAACGGCAGCCGCTCCGCCGCGCGCGCCGCGCTCAGGTAGTCGCGCAGGATCTCCAGCGCCGGCCCGCCCACCAGGTTGGTCTGCTCCACGCCGCGCCGGTCGGCCTGACCGGTGGAAAAGGCCAGATCGCCCTGGCGCTCGGCCTCGATCCCCACCCCCAGCACATGCCAGGGCTGGGTGGCGGGCACGCGGTTGGCCACCAGGTTCTCCGCATCCGGGAACACCTGATCGCTGTAGACCTCCACCGTCAGCGGGTCGGTATCCGTGATGCGCCAGCCGCGGAAATGGCGCTCATAGACCGAAAACGTGGGCACGTGCCCCGGATCGAACAGCGCGCTGTCCTCATCGGCACGTTCGAAGGTCAGGATCCACGGCAGGATCATGTCGGCGACCGACACCCGGGAACCATCGTGCCAGTAGCGATCCAGGTACCCGTCGTGGAATTCGATCTCGGTACGCGAACGCGCCGTCAGGCCCTCCGGTTCGGCCTCGTCCACCGTCACCTTGCGTCCCTCTCCGGCGTCCCAGCGCAGCCAGGCATCGCCGGGCACCTCGATGCGCCCGGCGGTGTCCAGCTCCACCCAGTCCAGCGTGCGCCCGACCGGCGCGTCCTCTTCCACCGTGACCCGGGCGCGCGCGATGCGCTGGGGCCGGTAGAGCCCGGTGAACGGATCGGCCAGCGCCGCCGGATCCGACAGGGAACGCAGGATCATCTGATCGAAGATCCAGTTGGAACCGGCCACCGGGTTCCAGGGCTCGGTCAGCATGCTGGGCGTGCCGACCACCACGCGTCCGCCCAGGCCGTCGCGGAAACGCAGGGTGTAGGGCCACAGGCCGGAACCGGTCACGCCGCCGGCCAGATCCACCGCCACCTCGAGGTTCGCGGCATGCGGCCAGACGCTTTGCTGATCCACCAGCCAGATGCGCACCGAATCCTTCATGGCCAGCTCCAGGGCGCGCCCCATCAGCTCCTCGCGCTCCTCCACGGACTGATACTCGCGGCGTTCCAGGCGTTCGGCGAGATCGTCCAGTTCGGGATCGGGATCGTAGGCCTGCCACAGCGGATCGGGGCGCCCGCGGGGGGTGTAGTAATAGTTGAAGTCGCCGCCGACATCGCGGTTGATGACCGTGGATATCCAGCCGCCGGTATACACGTGCCAGCGCCCGGCGGCGGGATCACTGGCGATCCACAGGCGCGTCGCCTCGTCCGCGGTGCGGTACAGCCGCTCGACCTCGAAACCGAGGTCCTCCAGCCGGTTGGCCACGTAGTCGCCCACCCGCTCGCGGTTGTCCTCGGTGCGGATCAGCACGCGGATGCGGACCGGCGCGCCGTCATGGAACCAGCGACCGTCGCGTCGCTCCGCGCCCAGCGCCTCCATGCGTTCGCCGATCACCCGGCGCGCGCGTTCGGCATCGTGGCGGTAACGGATCTCCAGCTCACGCGCCGGTCCGGCCAGGCGAGCGTAATCCGGAAAGGCGGTGTTCAGCGGGAGATAACGCGGCGTGGCGAGCCCGCCGTACAGCTCTTCCGCGATATGGCTGCGATCCACCAGCCAGTTCATCGCCTCGCGGATCTCGCGATCGGCGAAGGGGTTCAGCTGGTCGTCCTCGAACTCGGCCGGATTCAGCGTGAGCTCGGCCACCGAACCGCGCGAGAAATGATGCCCCACCGCGGGCGAAGCCTGGATCTGGCGGAACAGCGTGGCCGAATCCAGCCCCTGGCCGAACAGGTGGTGCGACCCCCGTTCGATCAGCGCGGTGATGCGGCCGGGGTCGGATTCCACGGTGAACACCACCTCGTCGACCAGCGCCCCCTTTCGCTCCGCCGGATCGCCCGGCACGGGCTGCGGGGCGGCGGTATCTTCGCTGCGATCCCCCAACCACAGGGTGCCCGCGATCGCCACGGCCAGCAGGGCGAGGATCAGCAGGGGCAGCAGGCGGCGCAGGTCGATCAAGGGATCTCCTCGGGACTGGGGCTCAGGGCGTGGCGTCAGGGGCGGGTTCGTCGCGCAGTTCGTCGATCACTTCACGCACCTCGTCGGTGTCCCACTCGATGGCCTCGTTCACGGAATACCGCACCCGGCCCTCGCGGTCCAGCAGGAACGAGCTGGGGAAGGCGAACACGCCCCATTCCTGCGAGACCGCCCCATCCTCGTCCATCAGCACCGGGAAATCGACCTCGACCTCTTCCATGAATTCCAGGATATGCTCGGGCGACTCGCGGAAATTGATCGACACGATCGCGAACTCGTCCTCGTCATACGAACCTTCGAGGCGGTTCATCGACGGGATCTCGTGCACGCAGGGCGGGCACCAGCTGGCCCAGAAGTTCACCAGCGTCACTTGACCGGCACGATCCTCCAGCCGGTGGGTCTCGCCGCGCGCGGCGGTCAGTTCGTAGCCGGGCGGCTCCTCGGGCTCGCGCTCGACCATCCCGTGCTCGCTGCCCAGCGGCTGGTCGCGCTCCTCGTCCAGTTCGGCGACCTGCGCCGGGCGCGGCAGGCCCGCCAGCACGCGCGCCGTCGAAAGCAGCTGCTGCGGAGTTCGCTCGACCGCGTCACTGCCCGCCTCGTCGGGGCGCATGTAGTAGTCGCGCTCGCCGGCGATGATGCGCGCCAGCGCCGGGCTGCCGGCCGCGTGCAGATGCCGCATCAGTTCCGGCAGGCGGGCCGCATGGGCCCCCTCGGCGGGCTGGAACACCGCCACCGGCATGTTGGTCGCATCCACGATCCCGAACAGCTCCGGGTCATCCCCGGCGGCAGGGGTACCGCGATACAGGTTGGGGAACAGCAGGATCGCGCCGGCCACGGCATCCGGGTCGTCGGTCGCCAACTGCCATTCGCGCAGCCCACGCAGCGCGGGCACGCCCATGCGGTCGGAGGCCACCAGGGTCACCGGGGCATAACCCCGCGCCCCGGCCTCCTCCAGCAGCGCCGCGGCGGGCTTGCCCTCCAGCCCGCGCACGGTGGAACTCGAGCGTTCCAGCAGCAGCGAATCGAGCAGGTCCACCACCCACACCGTGGCGCCCTGCTCCGCCAGTTCGCCCAGCAGCTCGCGCGGGGCATCCAGATGCTCGGCGGCCGGGATCAGCCAGATGAACAGCGGACCCGTGCCTTCGGCCTCGCCGACGGTCTCTACCTCCAGCAGATCCCCGCCATCCAGTTCGATGGAGAACTCCTCCGCCGCGTCGTCGGCCAGCAGACCCGACGGCAGGAGGAGCCAGACCAGCCACAGCAGCACACGCCCCGTCCGGGACCACGGAATCGACCGCACATTGAACCTCGCGAATGGTGGGATAACCGGAAACCCGAAACGCCTACTCCATGAAGAGATAGGTTCGATTGATGTTGGTGCGATGCCAGTCGCCGAAATGTTCCAGGTGTTCGAACTGCGGGGCATCACCGAGGTCGTCCACCGCCTCCTGCAGCGAGGCCCAGTCTTCCAGCGCCTGTTCCACGCCACTGATTACGAACCGCAGGTAGTCCCCCGTTTCGGCGGTCACGAGGTCCATGCCCGCGACGTCCCCGTGGCCGGGCACCACGGCGGCCGGTGCCTTCTCTTCCAGCTTTTCCACCGCGGTCAGCCAGGCCACCGGATCGCTCCACGGATGGATGCCCAGCATGCGATCGAGATAGACCATGTCCCCGGAGAAGAAGACATCGGTCTGCGGCAGATACACCACCGCGTCGCCGGGGAAATGGGCATCCGCCCAGAACTCCAGATGGAATGCGGTGCCGCCGATCTTCAGCTCGTGGCGGTCACCTTCCAGCGGCTCGTCAGTTACCACGGCCTCGGTACCCTCGAAACGGTCTTCGAGGATCCCCGACATGCGTTCGATGTGGTCGTCGGCAAAATCCCTGCGGGTCTCGGCCGTGCGTTCCAGGGTGATCAGCTCGGCCCCCTGCTCGCGGAAATAGCCATCGGCCATCCAGCGGTGATCCTGCGAACCGATGCCGATGACATGGGTGACCGGCTGATCGGTGATTTCGCCGATCGCGGCCTCCAGCATCTCGCCAAAGGCGTACGACGGACCGGAGTCGATCAGCACCACCCCCTCGTCGGTCACCACGAAGCCCAGATTCATGGTCAGCCCGAGGTTGTCGTAGGTCCGCCCGTCGATGGAGCCGATGATCGCGTACACGTCTTCCGCCACGCGCACCGGCTGCAGTTCGTCCACCCGTTCCAGGTCGCTGGTGCGGGCATCACTCAGGCGCTCGTTCGGCCCCGGGACCTCGACCTCGCTCCCCGCGTCGGCACTCAGCGGAGCGGCCATGACCAGCCACAGGCATCCGGCCATCATCCATTGCAGTCTCTTCATCAGGTAACCCCCGAGCGGTCGTTATTGATTATCCATGGGACGCCTGGCGCGCCGGTTCATTCCCACCACTCGCGGGGAATGCAGGACGCACCATCGCCGTCCATGCTTAAAGAGTCCGTCTTGCGCGCCCGACCGCGGAAGGCGATCTCGGGCTACGGGACACTCGGGAGGAACGCCATGCAACACCGCCAGACCACGTTCATATTTGCCGGCACCGCCGCGCTTGGCCTGATGCTCGCCGGGGCCGCCCCCGCGATCGCCGACACCGACCGCTCGATGGGCGAACCGGTGGCCGTCGGGATGACGGCCGGCACTACGCATACAACCGTCGCGCGCGACGAGGAACGCGACCGCCGGATCCCCGACGAGTCCTGCCCGGCCTGACGGCACCCGGCCGGCGCCGGGCATCAAGGGGTCAGCCGCAGTCCGCCGGCCTTCCCGCGAATGGGGGGACCGGCGGGGTTTCTCCGGCACTGTTCGCGAACGCGAACAGCCCGCGCCCGCGATCCTTGGCACGGTACATGGCCTGATCGGCCGCATGGATCAGGGTGTCGCCGTCGCGCCCGTCTTCCGGGTAAACGGCAATGCCCACACTGGATCCGATGTGGATCTCGTGATCACGCACGTGGAACGGCGCCCGCAGCGCGTCAATGATCTTCTGCGCCACCACACCCGCATCGGCTTCGCGCTGGATATCCCGCACCAGCACGATGAACTCGTCCCCGCCCAGCCGCGCGACCAGGTCGCTCTCGCGCACGGTCTCGCGCAGGCGTGCGGCCACGGCCTGCAGGATCTCGTCGCCCACCGCATGTCCCAGGGCATCGTTGACCGGCTTGAAGTGATCCAGGTCCACGAACAGCACGGACACGATGTCGCCGTGGCGTCGCGCCTGCCCCAGCGCCAGATCGAGATGCTGATGGAAGGCGGTCCGGTTCGGCAGATCGGTCAGCGGATCGGCGTGCGCCAGATGGTCCAGGCGCTGCTGGGCCTCCTTCCAGCGGGTGATGTCCTCGAAGGTCACGATGAAATGGGTCGGCTGCCCCATCTCGCCGCGGACCGCGATCACCGTGGTCCAGGTGTAGCAGGGCCCGCCGTCGCGCCGGCGCTTGACCAGCTCGCCCTCCCAGCGGCCGGCGCTGTGCACCGCGGCCTCGATGGTTTCCAGCAGGGCCGGGTCCTGGTATTCCGAATCCAGCAGTTCGCCCATCGGCCGGCCGTGCACCTCTCCGGGCTGGTACCCGGTGATGGACATGAAGGCGGGGTTCACCTTCAGCACGCGCTGCCCTGCATCGGTGATCAGCAGCCCCTCGGAGGCGTTCTCGAATACCTGGGCCGCCAGGCGCAGCTCGTCTTCCATGGCCTTGCGCTCGGTGACATCGCGCAGGATCGCCAGGCTGGCGTCCTCCCCGTCCCAGCTCAGGGCGGTCACGTGCATCTCGGCGACGCGCGGGGCCTCGCCGGGAGGCAGCACGTCGATCTCGGTGCGTCCGGGAGCCGTCGGGAAACCGAACCCGGTGCCCCTCAGGGCCTGCAGGTCGCGCCCGAACAGCCGGCCGGCGGCCGGGTTGGCATAGCGCAGAACGCCCGCCGAGTCCACCACGATGATGGCATCGGCGGAGGCCTCGAGGATCGCCCGCAGGCCATCGCCCGACGGACCGGAGCCGGCGAAGTCGCCGCCCCCGTCGCCCGCCCACAGCACGGCGCCGGGCACCGCGGCCGGGGGCATCGAAAGGTCCGGATTCGGCATCATGTGTCCTCGTCTCCTTGCTGCACATGCACGGGATGGCCTTCGAGGATACCCTCCACGCCACGGAAGCGCTCGCCGATATGCATCCCGCGACCGTCGATGTTGAAACGCCGGATCCCGGCGTCATGTCCCGCGCCGCGCATCTTCAGCACGGCCAGGCCGCGATGGACCCGCCCGCGCATCTCGACATAGCGCAGGACGATGATGGAATCGGTCAGGGTGGAGATGTGCGCCTCGGTCACCGAGGCGCCGCCCATCAGCGACGGCGTGGAGGCGGTGAACAGCCCCGCAATCTGACGCTCCTTGATGAACGAGGTCAGGCTGATCACGAACTCGCGGAAACCGCGCGGGCTGGCCACGCGCTCCAGCGCGGTCAGGCTGTCGAGGGCGACCCGGTCCGGGCGGAAGCGGTCGATCTCCTCCTTGATCCGGACCAGGTGGTCCTCCAGTCCGGCGGCCTCGGGGTAGTCGCAGCGGATCGCCAGGTTCCCGGCCTCCTCCGCCGGGGCATAATCCACGCCCCACCCGCGCGCGTTGCGCATCAGCTGTTCGCGGCTTTCCTCGAAGGCGAACAGCATGCAGCGTTCGCCGGCGGCCAGTCCGCCCGCGGTGAACTCCGTCGCCATCAGGGTCTTGCCGGTGCCGGTAGCACCGGATACCAGCACGATCGAGTCGCGGTAGAAACCGCCACCGCACATCCGGTCCAGCTCGTCGTTGCCGGAGGTCGTGCGCACGTCGGTGGAATGCTGGGTCAGCTCCATCGCCGACAGCGGGATGGCGATCAGCCCGCCCTCCGGCAGGATGGTGAACGGGTACTCGCCTTTCTGGTGCTGCGTGCCGCGGAACTTGAGGATCTCCAGCGTGCGCCGGCGGGTCTCGTTCTCCAGAATGTTACGCAGGATCACCACGTTGTCGGCGACGAACTCCTCGACCCCGTGACGGGCAACGGGGCCGTATTCGGTCTCGCGTTCGGCGGTCATGACCGCCGTCACGCCCAGGGCCTTCAGCCGCGAGGCGATGCGGAACAGGTCGCGGCGCACCTGGCGCGTGTCGGGGAAGCGCGAGAACATCGCGCCCAGGGAGTCGATCGCCAGACGGCGGGCCCCGCTGCACTCCACCGCATGCTCGATGCGCGCCACCAGGGCCCCGAGGTCGTAGCTGCCGGCCTCCACCGTCTCCTCGTCCGGATCCGGCGACACGTCCACGAAGGTCCAGCGACCGTCGGCTTCCCATTCCGCCATCGGCCAGCCGAATGCACTGAAATTGCGCCGCAGATCCGCGGGCGACTCCTCGCACGTCACGAACACCCCGGGGGTGGCATCGCGCTGGATGCCGGCGGCCAGGAACTGGCCGGCAAACACCGTCTTGGCACTGCCCGGGGTACCGGCAACCAGCGTGGTGCGCCCCTCGGGCAGACCGCCACGGGCGATCGCGTCGAACCCCGGGATCCCGGTGGCCAGCTTGTCGATTCCTCCACCCATTTCTGCGGTCATTGCAGGGACTCCCGCTGCCCGGGCGTCACCAGCTCCAGCCCGTGCAGCACTTCGTCGCGGTCGGAGAGATCGCCGATGATGCGGCGGATCGGCGGAGGCAGCTCACGGATCAGGGTGGGGGTGGCGACGATGCGCTCGTTCTCGCCGCGCTCGGGATTTTCGAGCACGTCGATCACCTCGATCCGATAGCGTCCCTGGAGTTCTTCTTCACAGATGGCCTGCAGATTGGCCAGTGCCCGTGCGGACCGGGCCGTCTGCCCCGTCACGTACAGGCGGAGCAGGTATTCCTGCGCCACGTATCCTCCCCGGACGGCGATTGCGCCCTTGTCTCGAACCGGGAATTATCCGGAAGCCTGCCGCCATGCGTCAACGCAACCCGGTTCGGGCGGGGGAGTCTTCAGCGGCGCGACTCATCCGCCCGGGCACCCGCTCCCCATTCGCGCCGCAGCCGCTCGCGATTGAGCGCCAGCCACTGCAGCGCGATCACCGGCCCGGCCGAGTCGATGCGGCCGTCGTGCATCAACTGCATTGCCTCGTCGAAGGGCACGGTGAACACCCGGATGTCCTCGTCTTCGGCATCCAGTCCGTGCACGCCCCCGGCACCGAGGCTGTCCACCTCGCCGCAATAGATCCGCAGTGACTCGGAATTGCCACCCGGGCTGACATAGACCTCCTGCACGAACTCGATGCGCGCCGGGTTCACCCCCGCTTCCTCGAAGGCCTCGCGCCGCACCACGGCTTCCGGCTCCTCACCCGGTTCGATGACCCCGGCGACGAACTCCAGCAGCCAGGGTCCGGCCGGCTTCTCCAGCGCGCCGATGCGGAACTGCTCGATCAGCACCACACGGTCGGCCACCGGGTCATAGGGCAGCAGCACGGCCGCATGTCCGCGTTCGAAGCGCTCGCGCGTCAGCGGCCGGCTCCAGCCACCGCCGAACAGCCGGTGGCGCACCGTATAGCGGGCCATACGGAAGAAGCCCTCGAACAGCGACTCGCGCTCGAGGACCTCGACATCTTCGGGCCCCAGGCCCGGGCGGCGGCCATCGCCGGCGCTCACGGGGCCTCGACCTCATCGATGCCCTGACGCAGCAGCTCCAGGCGTTCCTGCACCGGCTCCGGGTATTCCGCCTGCCGACGCCCGCCGACATGCTCGGCGAGAAAGCCCTCCAGGCCGGCAAAGAACGCCAGGCGGTTGGTCTCGTTGACGAAACCGTGGCCCTCGTCCAGCGCCAGCAGGTACTCCACCGGATGCCCGGCGTCGCGCAGTGCCGCCACGATCTGGTCCGACTCGGCCTGCTTGACGCGCGGGTCGTTGGCCCCCTGGGCCACCAGCAGCGGCGACTCGATGCGGTCAACATGGAACAGCGGCGACTGCTCCTTCAGCCGCTCGCGGTCCTCCGGATCGTCCGGGTCACCCACACGCCCGTGCATGCGCTTGATCCCGGCCTCCCAGTACGGCGGGATGGACTCCATCAGGGTAATCAGGCTGGACGGCCCGACCATCGACACCCCGGCGGCGTAGAGCTCCGGGGTCCAGGTCAGCCCGGCCAGGGTTGCGTAACCCCCGTAGGAGCCGCCGTAGATCGCCACCCGGTCCGGATCGGCGATGCCCTCGTCGATCAGATGTTTCACCCCGTCGGTCACGTCGTGCTGCATCACGCCGGTGCCCCACTCCTGATTGCCGGCATTGAGAAACGCCTTGCCAAAACCGGAGGAACCGCGGAAATTCGGCTGCAGCACGGCGTAACCACGGTTGGCGAGGAACTGCACCTGTCCGCTGTAGCCCCAGGTGTCGCGCACCCAGGGACCGCCGTGCGGCATCACCACCAGGGGCAGGTCCTCGGCCTCCGCCCCGCGCGGCAGGGTCAGGTAGCCCGGGATCTCGGTCCCGTCGCGGGCTTCGTAGCGGATCGGCTCCATATACGCCAGCACGTCCTCGGGCAGATCCGGCCGGGTGCGATACAGGCGTTCGAGTTCGCGTTCGCGCAGATCCGCCACCCAGGCACTGCCGGGATCCACGTCGCGCTGCACGCCCACGGTCCACACGTCCTCGTCACGGGTCCACGAGGAGAACGACAGTTCCGCATCACCCAGCTCCGAACGCAGCCAGTCCAGCGCCTGCTCGAATTCCTCGTCGTGCGCGTAGATCCGCTGCCGGTCGCCGGTGTACTGCGTCGCCAGCAGGCGGTGGTCCTCGTCGGAAAACAGCGCGCGACCGAGATCCACCTCACCTTCCGGGTCGCGGTGCACCCGGGTCTCCTCGCCCGATTCCGGGTCGAACAGGACCAGCTCGCTCAGATCGCGATCCTCGCCCGCGTTGGTGCGCAGATAGAGCCTGGCGCCGTCCGCGTGGAAGCCGGCCAGCGAGCAGCTCTCGCCGAACTCGCAGGCGTAGATCTGCCGGAAATCGTCCTCGCCATCGACGCGCAGGATCTCGCTCCCGCCGTCGCCGGTGGTGCGCGTCGCCTTGCGCAGCTCGCCCTCGTGGAAATGCCAGCCTTCGATCTCCGCGGTGTTTTCCGCCACGAGCTCACGCTCGCCCGAGGCGATGTCGACCCGGTAGACGTCGTGCAGCCGGGGATCGCGGTCGTTCAGCCCCACGAACAGTTCCCCCGGGGCCTCCCGGGGCACGTGAAAGATGCGTGCACGCACACCGTCCCCGCCGGCCAGGTGACGGGATTCGGGGTATTCACCGGCTTCGGGCTCGGGCTCGACCGGGGCCTGCAGGGCGCGGATCTCGAAGTCTTCGTCACCGTCGGCGTCCCGCGCGTACAGCAGGTACTCGCCGTCGCGCGACCAGAAAAAGCCCGAGACCGACCGCTCTTCGGTGGTGACCGGCTGTGCCTGCTCGACCGGCTCGCCCCGCGCCACCACATGGATGTTCATCGCCCCCTCGTAGGGTCGCAGGAAGGCGACACGATCGCCGTCCGGGGAGATCCGCGCGGAGGCGTATTCCGGGTCACGGAAGAAGCGTTCCAGCTTCACCAGCGGCGGCGCCTCCTCGGTCCACGGGCCGGCGCCCTCCTCGGCCGGTGCGGTCTCGATCTGCGCACCGGCAAGGGCCGGCAGCGTCAGCAGCAGCGCACCCATGATCGCGGTGCGCCCGCGGGGGCCTCTGGCCCGGTCGCGCGCGCCGCGCCGGTTCGTCCTGTCCAGCGTCTCCAGCATCACGTCCTCCCCAGTCGCTCTGAATACAGGATGACAGCATCGGCCGGTTCACGGTTCCGCCGCCGACCCGGGAACTTCCTTCCCCGTCCCCCATCTACTGGTGAGATTCCGGCGAAAGACCTGCCTCCCGAAAGGAGCCGCGTGCCGCACCCGCCGGGAATCCGCGCGAACAACGAAGCACCCGATGCGACGCAATCGACATATGGACGCAGTCTGATTTGCATTCCATATAAGCATTCAACTACATTCGAAAACGCTTACATACCACCCAAACGGGAGACGTACCCCATGCGTACCATCAAGACCCTCGCTGCTGCCGCCGTCCTGACCTTTGCCGGTGCCGGCGCCGTTCAGGCCGACGAACCCTCGAAGATGTTCGCCAGCGTCACCTCCGGTGACGAACACACCCAGTTCATGTCGATGGTGCTGGCCAACCAGGCCATGGGCCAGGGCCAGGAAGTGCGCGTGCTGCTGTGCGGCCCGGCCGCCAAAATGGCGACCGACGACTTTGACGGCGCGACCATGCAGCCCGCCGACCGCAACGCCCAGCAGCTGCTGATGAACCTGATCAACAACGGCGCGAAGGTCGAGACCTGCGCCATCTTCCTGCCCAACACCGACTACACCGAAGAAGACCTGATCGACGGCGTCACCCCGGCCGACCCGGAAGACGTGGGCGCCTACATGGCCGACCCGACCGTGCGCTACTTCTCCAACTAAGCCGCACGCTGCCCGGCGACCCCGGGCAGATCCCCGAGGGCCCTCCATCCGGAGGGCCCTTTTTTTGTGGGCGGGTCGGGGCTCAGCCGGCGTCGGGGGCGTGCGGTTCGATCTGCAGCAGGGTGCGCAGACGGGCTTCGTTGCGAACGATGTCGGCGAGGGTGTAGCGGTCGAGCACGACGAGAAAGGCGTCGCGCGCCTCGTCGAGCAGGGGCTTGAGGCGGCAGGCCGGCGCGACCGGGCACCACGGCCGGGTGCAGTCGATCACCTCCAGCGTGGGCTCCATGTTGCGCACGACCTCGCCCAGATTGATCTCCTCGGGGGCCACCGCCAGCCAGATCCCTCCGCCCTTGCCACGCCGGTTGGCCAGATAGCCGAGCCGCCCCAGGCGGTGCACGATCTTCACCATGTGGTTGCGCGGGACCTCGAAGCGCTCGCTGATCTCCGAGACCGTGGTGCGGCCACCATCGGGCTGCACGGCCACGAACAGAAGCACGCGCAGGGCATAGTCCGTATGGCGGGTAAGCTGCATGGCACCGACCTCTTGCAGAAAGGCCGGCCCGCGCGCAACGCCGGGGCCGGCCCTTGTATTAGCTTTGACTAATTTAACATGCCCCGTACCCGGCGGCACGCGTCGAACATCGCGCCCGTCACCTCCGTGTCACCGGCGTCACTAGGGAAACACTGATCAATGTACACGTTCGCGTTGGCACCCCAAGTTTTCCGAGACAAGGCGCGGTGCGCAGCCGGTAGTGGTTCTACCGGCAAGGGCCGCAACGCAGGATCGGGGAACCCGGGGTGCCAACCCCGAAGGGGCTCGGCCGCCCGTTGTTGATCAAAAACGGGCGCGCGCACGGCGTTGCGGCTCCCTTGTGCAGAATGACTGCACGGCGGTCGCCGCGCCTTGTTCGCACGCAAAAGCGACTCGAGCGCGAACGTGTACATTGATCAGTGTTTCCCTAGTGTGCGATCCGGCGCACGGTGTCTTCCAGCACCTGCGGCTCGTCGATGTGCTCGGCCCACGCCATCACTGCCCGGGCCAGGGCCTGCGGCTGTTCACCGGCGGCCTGATGCGCCTGGTTGAAGACGTTCCTGAGCTCCGGATGGGCCTCGA
>NZ_KB897999.1:0-17083 GCF_000377325.1 Thioalkalivibrio sp. ALgr3
ATCGGCTCGCTGGACGGGGCCCTGAACCAGGTGAACTCGCTGCGTTCGGAGCTGGGCGCGGTGCAGACGCGTTTCGAGAGCACGATCTCGAACCTGGAGATCGGCTCGGAGAACCTGTCGGATGCGCGTTCGCGGATCCTGGATGCGGACTTTGCGGCGGAGACGGCGGAGCTGACGCGTGCCGAGGTGCTGCAGCAGGCGGGGACTTCGGTGCTGTCGCAGGCGAACGCGGTGCCGCAGAACGTGCTGGGTCTGCTGCAGTAAGACGGAGGTTTCCTCCGGGCCCGTGCCGCGGCCATCCCAGGGCCCGCCCCGAGTGATCGGGGCGGGCCTTTTTGTGTGCGGCGGGAGCGTGGCGGCAAGGGCGGAAAAGATTTGCCGCTTTGACCTCAAGTTCGGCCGTGTCCGGCCGTTAAGGGATGTAGGAGTGGTGTATTGGCCACAAGGGTGATCCCGCATCGTTGCCGGATCGAGAGCACGGGTGCGGGAGGGGCGCATGTCTCTGGTGATCAACACCAACATGATGTCGCTGAACGCGCAGCGCAATCTGAACATGACGCAGAACGCGCTGGCGCAGAGCCTGGAGCGTCTGTCCTCGGGACTTCGCATCAACAGCGCGAAGGACGACGCGGCGGGTCTGGCGATCTCGGAGCGCTTCACCAGCCAGATCAACGGCCTCAATCAGGCGGTACGCAACGCGAATGACGGGATCTCACTGGCGCAGACGGCGGAAGGTGCGCTGGATACGGTGACCGATTTGCTGCAGCGCGCCCGGCAGCTTTCGGTGCAGGCGGCGAACGATTCCAACTCGGCGGCGGATCGCCAGGCGCTGAATGACGAGGTCCGCCAGCTGATGACCGAGGCGGGCCGGATCGCCAACAACACCGAGTACAACGGCCGGCGGATTCTGGACGGCAGCGCCGGTGACCTGTTCTTTCAGGTGGGAGCGAACCAGGGGCAGATGATCACCATCAGCGGTGTGGACGCGCGCAGCGCCCGGCTGGGGGTGACGGAGGTCGCGGGGACGGGCGGGCTGGCCCGGGATCAGCTCTTGACGGAGTTCGCGACGGTGGGTGCCATCACGATCGACGGGGCCGGCTTCGACAGTATCGAGATTGCCGCCAGCGAAGGGGGGATGCTGGAGGACGTGGTGCGTCGCATTGACTCGGCGATCGCCGAGCGAGCGGGCGGGGGCGATGCGGATGCGGCAGCGGTGGCGCGCGCCGATCTGCGGGCGAGCCTTCGGGTGGACGACGATGGCAACACCACCATCGCGGTGACGGGCCGGCTCGGGACGCAGGGGCTGTCGGTGAGCGGTGGCGAGATCGACCTCGACGGAGATGGCGTGGACAGCGAGCTGTTTGCGACGGCCGTGTCCGAGGACATCACGCTGAATGCCGTCGAGGTAACGACGCGTGAGGCTGCCACCCGGGCGATGGGGGCGCTGGAGGGCGCACTGGATCAGGTGAATTCGCTGCGTTCGAGGCTGGGAGCGGTGCAGACGCGTTTCGAGAGCACGATTTCGAAACTGGAGATTGGGGCGGAGAACCTGTCTTCTGCGCGTTCGCGGATCATGGACGCGGACTTTGCGGCGGAAGCGGCGGCGCTGACGCGGGCCCTGGTGCTGCAGCAGGCGGGGATCGCGGTGCTGCTGCGGGCGAACGCGATGCCGCAGAACCTGCTGGCGCTGTTGCGCTAGATCCGCACCCCCGCACTGTGGACGGCAATCCGACCGGTAATCGGCTGCCGCCCTGGCCTTGCCTGCCCCGATCCGGGGGCCGGCAGAAGCGGGGGTGTTCCGTGTTTCTGGCCCGCCATGACGCGCCTGAGCGAGGTGGCGAAAAAGCGGAAAAAATTTGCCGCCCGGCTCTCAAGTCCATTGCCGTTCGGCCGTTACCGAAGTCAGGAGCGGATTACGGTCCGCACGGTTGGCCCCCGTAACGGGGCTGTTGGCCCCGCCTCGGGGCCGCATGGAACGAGGAAAAACAGCCATGTCTCAGGTCATCAACACGAACGTTTTGTCGCTGAATGCCCAGCGCAATCTGAACGAATCCCAGAGCGCGCTGGCCCAGAGCCTGGAGCGCCTGTCGTCGGGGCTTCGCATCAACAGCGCGAAGGACGATGCAGCCGGACTCGCGATCTCGGAACGCTTTACTTCGCAGATCAACGGCCTCAATCAGGCAGTACGCAACTCGAACGACGGTATCTCGCTGGCGCAGACAGCAGAAGGGGCGCTGAACACGGTGAGCGATTCGCTGCAGCGGGCGCGCGAACTGGCCGTGCAGGCGGCGAACGATTCGAATTCGGCGTCGGACCGTCAGGCGATCAACGACGAGGTCCAGCAGTTGATGGAGGAAGTGGGCCGGATCGCGAACAACACCGAGTTCAACGGCCAGAATATTCTTGACGGTTCGGCGGAAGACCTGTTCTTCCAGGTCGGGGCGAATCAGGGGCAGATGATTTCCGTGGGCAATGTCGACGCGCGAACCGCCGTACTCGGGGCGACGGAAGCCAAGAGTGAGACATTCGAGCTTGACGGTACGACTCCTTTCGATGGTTTTGATGGGGCTCAAACCATTACGATCTCGCTGGACGGGACAGACACGAACATCACGATTGATGGAACGGCCGTCAATGAGGCCGAGACCTTTGACGATCTGGTCCGGGTGATAAACAGCGAGATCGCCAATCAGGCGACGGACAGTGAGACGATCCGGGACGCCAGTCTTCAAGCGTCCCTGCGGATTGATAACGAAGGGAATACCGGGATTGCCGTTACCGGTGACTTTGACTTGGGGGATGAGCTGACTGTCGCTGGCGGGCAAATCACTTTTGATGGTACCGACTCTAATGAGGATCTCTTCCTTGGTGGGTCAGGCGAAGATGGTGAGGGAACGGCGGTTTCCATCAACGAGATCAACGTCAATACTCGCGACGATGCGCGGGAAGCAATCGGGGCCCTAGACGGTGCGCTTGATCAGGTGAACTCGCTGCGTTCCGAACTGGGTGCGGTGCAGACCCGTTTCGAGAGCACCATCTCCAACCTCGAGATCGGGGCGGAGAACCTGTCGGATGCGCGGTCGCGGATCCTGGATGCGGATTTCGCCGCCGAGACCGCGGAACTGACCCGGGCGCAGGTCCTTCAGCAGGCCGGTATCTCGGTGCTGTCGCAGGCGAATGCGGTGCCGCAGAATGTCCTGGGGCTGCTGCAGTAAACTGACATATACCGCATGAGGCCGCCCCGGGGCCTGTTCTGGCTCCGGGGTGGGTCCGTGGAGGCCTTTCCATGACTGACATGATCAACAACAATCTGTCCGGATCGGCGAGTTACACGCAGCCATCGCGTTCGGGGGAATCGGGGAGCGGGCAATCGCCTTCCGGCGTCCCGGACACGCGGGGCGGCAGCGCGCCGGTAGAGCGGAAGGGAGATGCCGCGCCGGCGGGCAGCTTGTCCGAGGGGCGGCAGGACGCTTCCGGTTCGTCCGGGCGGGATGCGGGCGAATCGCCGTCCGCGGAGGACCTCGGACCGGTGGTCGAGTCGATCAATGCGTATCTGCAGAACAGCAAGCGCTCTCTCGAATTCAGTGTCGACAGTTCCACTGGCCGCACCGTGATTACGGTGATGGATGGTGACCGCGACGAGATCATCCGCCAGATCCCGCCGGAGCAGATGCTGGCCCTGGCGGAGCATTTCGAGAACGAACGGGCGCTTGGCGGCACGGGATTTGTCGACAAGGCCTGAGCGGTGCGGGCCTGGCGGCATTGTTCTTGCTGCGTCGAAGGCGTTATTGCGCTGGCCCGGTCCTTGTAGGAGCGCGCTTGCGCGCGAATGTGGATGTGGGGGCCACATGGTGGTCGTTTTCGCGGCTAAAGCCGCTCCTACAGTGACTCTTCTCATTCGAGGATGATCCCGCGGGGGCAGGTTTGGGTCCATAATGATTCATCCGCTCAAGTTTTCGGCAGAAGGGCCGTTAACCTGGTCAGAAACGACGGGACACCCGCGCAGCGGGCAGGAAGGTAACGATCATGGCCATCAGTTCTCTTGGCGTAGGCTCCGGCCTGGATCTCAACCAGATCGTGGGCGATCTGGTGAACGCTCAGCGAGCGCCGCGTGAGGAACGCCTGAACGAGCGCGAAGAACGCATCGAGGCCGAGATCTCGGCCTATGGTTCGCTCAGCAGCAGCATGGACGGCATCGAATCGTCGCTTTCGGATCTGGCGGATTTCGAGCCCGAGCAGTCGGCCTCGCTGAGTAACGAGGATGTGGCCTCGGTGGTGATCACCGGGGATGCGCCCAACGGCGACTTCAACATGGATGTGCAGCAGCTGGCCGAGGCGCAGACCGTGGCCTCGGATTCCGGTCTGTTCGATTCCACGGACGAGGAAGTCGGTGCAGGTACATTCAGCTTTTCGGTGGGTGATGGCGAGATGGTCTCGCTGGACGTGGAGGAAGGCGACACCCTCAACGATCTGCGCAATGCCATCAACGACGCCGATGCCGGGGTGCGCGCCTCCATCGTCAACGACGGCAATGGTCCGCGGCTGACCATGACGTCCGAGAGCACGGGCGAGGAAAACACCATTAACGTCGAGGTCGACGGTGATGAAGGTGGCCTGGGTCGGCTGGC
The DNA here is from genome assembly GCF_000377325.1 of Thioalkalivibrio sp. ALgr3. Taxonomy (NCBI): domain Bacteria; kingdom Pseudomonadati; phylum Pseudomonadota; class Gammaproteobacteria; order Chromatiales; family Ectothiorhodospiraceae; genus Thioalkalivibrio; species Thioalkalivibrio sp. ALgr3. The sequence goes on from NZ_KB897999.1 coordinate 4,629, forward strand.
GAATCTCGGTGAACCCGAGACGGTCACCGTCGAGGCCCAGGATGCCGTCGTGACCATCGACGGTATGGAGATCACCAGCGCCTCCAACACCCTGGAGGACACCATCGAGGGCATGGCCATCGACCTCGAGGGGGTCGGGCAGACCTCGGTTTCGGTGAGCGAGGACCAGGACGAACTGCGCAACGGTCTGGAGTCCTTCGTCGAGGCCTACAACACGATGGTCTCCGAGACCAACGAGATGACCGCTTATGACCCCGAGGAAGATGAGGCCGCGGTGCTCACCGGTGACAGCACGGTGCGTTCGGCGCGCAGCCGCATGAGCAATGCACTGATGGAGCGTTCCCAGGTCGACGGCATGAACAACCAGACCCTGGCCGACCTCGGGATCACCACTCAGCGTGACGGGACGCTGGAGTTCGACACCCAGCGTTTTGACGAAGTGATGGATCGCGAAGGATTCGAGGACGTGTCCGCCATGGTGCGCGATATCGCCGGCGGCATGGAAGAGACCCTGCAGGGGATTACCGGCCCGGAAGGCCTGATCCAGACCCGCCAGGACGGGCTGCAGAACGAACAGGACCGTGTGGACCGCCAGCGTGAGCGACTGGATGACCGCATCGAACGGCTGGAAGACCGACTGGTGCGCCAGTTTTCCAGCATGGATAGCTCCGTCGCCCAGATGCAGCAGACCGGTGACTTCCTGCAGCAGAAGCTCGGCGGCGGTGGCGGCATGGGCGGCGGCATGATCTAACGATCCCCCTCGGGGGAGAGCAACGGAGGCGAGCATGTACGGCATGAACATGAGAAAGAACGTGGATTCCTACCGCCAGGCGGGCATGCTGTCGGAGGTGCAGGTCGCGGATCCGCACCGCCTGGTGCAGATGCTGTTCGAGGGTGCGCTGGAACGCATCGCGGTCGCGAAGGGTGCGATGAAAGCCGGCAACGTCGCCTACAAGGGCGAACGGATTGGTAAGGCGATCGACATCATCGATTCCCTGCGCACGATGCTGGATGACAAGCACAACCCGGAACTGGCCGAGCGCCTGGCCGCGCTGTATTCCTACATGCTGCGCCGCCTGACCGAAGCCAACCTGCACAACGATCCGGAGCGGCTGGACGAGGTGTCGAAGCTGCTGCGCGAGATCAAGGCAGGCTGGGACGAGATCCCGCCGGAATACCGCAACCCCGCCTCCAACCGGGCGAGCTAGCCGCCTCCGACATGGCCGATTCGTCCGCTTCGGCGACCTCGCTCGAGGAGGACCTGGAGGTCGTTCTCCAGCGCCTGCGCACCGCAGTGCACGAGGAGGCCTGGGAAGACCTCCCGGAACTGGACCTCCAGGCCCGCGGGCTGATCGAGGAAGCCTTCGGTTCCGCCCCGCGCCTGGCGGATGCCTCCGGGGCGCGTTCGCGTGCCGCGCTGGAGGCCCTGTCCGAGTTCTACCTCGAGACGGTTCCCGAGATTGAGCAGCGCCGCCGCGCGGCCCTGGAGGAGATCAAGGGCCTCAGGGCGGGGCGCAAGGGCGTGAACGCCTACCAGGCGGCCCGGCGCACCGGCTAGTCTTTCCCGCACTCCGGGGCGGCTGCCGGATCGTGCGCGCGGCGCACGCCGTAAATGTTTTCCAGTGAGCAGAGGCGGTCGAACAGGGTGCTCAGCTCGCCCAGATCCGTGACCTCCGCCTCCAGTTCCATGCGCACGCTGCGATCCTCCGGATCGGTCTGCGTGTTCACCCGCAGCAGATTGATCCCGCATTGGGAGAAGACCCCGCCCACCTCGGCGAACAGCCCGGGGCGGTCCTGAGCCTCCAGTTCCAGTGACACGATCTCGGTCTCGGGCTCGTCGCCCCAGTTCACCGGGATCAACCGCGCGCGCTTGTCCTCCGGCAGGTGGAGGATGTTGGGGCAGTCGTCGCGGTGGACCGAGACCCCGGCACCGCGGGTGATGAAGCCGATGATCGGGTCGCCCGGCTGCGGGTTGCAGCACTGCGCGCGGCTGGTCAGCAGGCCGCCCACGCCGCGGATACGGATGTCCTCGCCGTTTGCTTCCCGGCTCTCACCACTGGAGCGGCGCTCGCCTCGGCGCGGCCGCTCGGGCGGGGTGGCGGCCGTATCCTCCCGGGTGCTTTTCTCGCGTTCCTGCCGCTCACGGATCATGTGCGCCAGGCGTCCGGCGATCTGCCCGGTGGTGATGTCGCCGGCGCCCAGCGCGATCATCAGTTCGTCGAACCCGGGGTATTTCATCTGCCGCGCCAGCTCGTCGCGGTCGAGATCGGGGATGCGTTCGTGCAGTCCGAGCCGCTGGCATTCGCGGTCGAACAGCTGCTTGCCGGTGGCCAGGTGCTCGTCCTGATGCTGCTGGCGGAACCAGGTGCGCACCTTGGCCCGCGCCCGGGAGGTGTTGAGATAGCCGAGGTTGGGGTTGAGCCAGTCGCGGCTGGGGCCGCCCTCGCGCGTGGTGAGGACCTCGACGCGTTCGCCGGAGCGCAGGCGGTAGGTGAGCGGGACGATGCGCCCGTCGACCTTGGCGCCGCGGCAGCGGTGGCCCACCTCGGTGTGCACGGCGTAGGCGAAATCCAGCGGCGTGGCGCCCTGGGCGAGGTCCAGCACGTCGCCCTGCGGGGTCAGTACGAACACGCGCTGGTGCAGCGGCTCGCTCTGGATCTCGTCGAGCAGGTTCTGGTCGGAGCCGTCGTTCTCCAGCAGCTGGCGCAGCGAGGTGATGGCCTGGTTGAGGGCGCGGTCCTCGCGCCCGCCTTCCTTGTAGCGCCAGTGGGCGGCGACCCCGAGTTCGGCGAATTCGTCCATCTCGCGGGTGCGGATCTGCACCTCCACGAACTTTCCCTCCGGTCCCACCACGGCGGTGTGCAGCGACTGGTAGCCGTTGTCCTTGGGGTTGGCGATGTAGTCGTCGAACTCGCCGGGCAGGTGGCGCCAGTGGTTGTGCACCACGCCCAGTACGGTGTAGCAGGTCGCCAGCCGGTCGACGATCACGCGCGTGGCGCGCAGGTCGTACAGCTCGGACAGCGAGGTGTTCTTGCGCTGCATCTTCTTCCAGATGCTGTAGATGTGCTTGGGCCGGCCGAACACCCGGGCCTCGATCCCGGCATCGGCCAGGTGCTTTTCCAGCATCCGGGTGAAGCGCGCGACGTACTCTTCGCGTTCGGTGCGGTTCTCCTCCAGCCCGCGCGCGATATCGCGGTAGGTCTCGGGTTCGAGGATGCGCAGCGAGAGATCTTCCATCTCCCACTTGAGCTGACCCACGCCCAGCCGGTTGGCCAGCGGGGCGATCACGTCCAGGGTTTCCTGCGCCAGCGCGCGGGCGCCCGTGTCGGGTTCCTTCACCACCAGCCGCAGGTGCTGCACGCGGAACGCCAGCTTGATCAGCACTGCGCGCACGTCGTCGACCATGGCCATCAGCATGCGGCGCAGACGCTCGGCCTGTTCGGGCCGGCCGGCCGGGGTCTCGAAGCGTCGGCGGACCAGTGCGGAGACGTTCTCGGTGAGCTGCGCGACGCGTTCGCCGTAGTCGCGGCGCAGGGCCTTCGCGTCGGCGTGCCCGGCGAGAAAGACCGGGACCAGCAGGGTGGCGATCAGGGTCTGACGGTCGACGTTGAGGTGGCGCAGGATCTCGGCGACATCCAGCGCATGCGCCTCCAGACCGGCGGCGTCCACCGACTCCAGCGCGCGGTCCAGTGCAGAGGCGAGGGCATCGTCCGGGGCGGTATCGCCGGCCAGACGCTGGAGCAGCCGGTCACGATCCAGGCCGAGGAGTTCGGTGTTGGTCAGCAGGGAATGGCGCATCGCGAGGACCGTGTGGGGCGCGGGGATGGTACGCGGCCATTGTACCCGAGTTGCGGAGGGCGACGGGGATGTTCAGGATCGTGGGCATGGCCAATGTGATCCGGTTCCTGATCCTGCTCGCGACGGGTTACGCCGTGCTGGTGGCGACCGTCTATCTGACCCAGGACCGCCTGATTTACATGCCCTCGCGCGACGTGACCTCCACGCCCGCGGATGCCGGGCTGGACTTCGAGGAGGTGTGGCTGGAGCCGGAGGCGGACGTGCGCCTGCACGGCTGGTATCTGCCGGGTCCGGAGGAGGATGCCCCGGTGCTGCTGTTTTTCCATGGCAATGCGGGCAACATCGGGCATCGCCTGCATTCGCTGCAGCGGTTCCACGAGATCGGGCTCGCGGTGCTGATCATCGATTATCGCGGCTACGGCCGTTCCTCGGGCCGGCCGGATGCGCCGGGGCTGCACGCCGACGCCGAGGCCGCCTGGGCCCATCTGCGCGAGGAACGTGGCTACGCGACGGAGGACATCGTGGTGTTCGGCCGCTCGCTGGGGGCGGCGGTGGCGGCGCGCCTGGCGGCGGAGCGCGAACCCGGTGCGGTGATCCTGGAGTCCGCGTTCACTTCGGCGGCGGATCTGGGGGCGGAGATCTACCCGTTCCTGCCGGTACGCTGGCTGATCCGCCATCCGTATCCGGTCCTCGAACATGTCCGGCGCCTGGAAGCCCCGCTGCTGCTGGTGCATGCGCGCGAGGACGAGATCGTGCCCTTCGAGCATGCGCGCCGCCTGCAGGCGGCGGCCCCGGGCACCCCGCCGATCCTGGGCCTGTGCGGCGGCCACAACGACGGCTTCCTGCGGTCCGGGACGCTTTACACCCGCGGTCTGCAGGATTTCCTCGCCGCGGCCGGCCTGCTGCGTGGCGGAACGCCCTGAGGTCGCGCCGGGTCCATCACGATTCACCACCACTTGCTGCACGGGAGAAAGCGATGAAGGCACTGCTGATCGATGCCGAAAAACAGTCCATCGAACCGATCGAGATCGGCGGACGGGAAGACCTGCCCGGGCTGATCGGATACGAGACCGTCGAGGCGGACACGATCGGCCCCGAGGGCGACACCCTGTTCTTCGACGAGGAATGTTTCCTGCGCGGGACCGCCGGTCGCTTCCAGATCGACAGCATCATTCCGGTGTCCGGCCGGGGCGTGGTGGTCGGTTCCTCCGATGGCGGCACGACCCTGCAGGATGTCGTCTCCGACGTGGACAGCCTCAGCGCGCGTCTGAAGTACCTGTAGACCGCTCCCGGGTCTCCACCTGCACCTCGCCGTGCAGGGTGCGGTGTACCGGACAGCGATCGGCGATCTGCAGCATGCGTTCGCGCTGTTTCGCATCCAGCTCGCCCTCTATGGTGATCTCGCGGGTGATGCGGTCGACCGGGCCGTTCTCGCCCTTGAGCTTCTCGTGCTGCAGATGCACCCGTACGCGTTCCAGCGGCAGCTGCTTGTGCGCAGCGTACATGCGCAGGGTCATGCTGGTGCAGGCCCCCAGCGACGCCAGCAGTAGCTCGTAGGGGTTCGGGCCGGTGCCATCGCCGCCGACGTCCGGCGGTTCGTCGGCCAGGAAGTGATGCGGGCCGATGCGGACGTCCTGCTGGTACTGGCCGTCGCCGGTCTCCTCGACCGTCACTGCGGTCCCGTCGCCGGGCGCGTCCGCGTCCGCCGAATCCCCTCGTTCTTCGCCGATATAGCGTGTGCCCCAGGCGGCGACCAGTCCGGCCACGTATTCGGCGTCGGCCGGATTGAGCAGGGTGTGGTCGGCATCGTCCAGAGACACGAAGCTCTTGGGATGGCGCGCGGTCTCGAAGATGCGCCGCGCCGCGTCCACCGACACCACCGTGTCGCCCGGAGCGTGCAGGATCATCAGCGGCCGGTCGAGGTCGCGGATGCGTTCGGCCTGGGTCTGGCTGCGCAGGTCCTCGACGAACTCCCGCCGGATGCGGAACGGACGCCCGGCCAGATTCACCGTGGCCTCGCCCTCGCTGTCGATGGTGTCCAGCGCCTCGCCGAAGTGGTCCAGCACGCTGTCGGCCTCGAACGGGGCGGCGATGGTGGCGACCGCGCGGCATTCTGGAATCCGACCGGCGACGCCCAGTACCGCCGCGCCGCCCAGGCTGTGGCCAACCAGCAGGGCGGGGGCGGCCTCTCGCCCGCGCAGGTAGTCGGCCGCGGCCAGCAGGTCCTCGAGGTTGGAGGAGAAGCCGCTGTTGGCGAAGTCGCCCTCGCTGTCGCCCAGTCCGGTGAAATCGAACCTCAGCGTCGCGATCCCGGCCTCGGCCAGCCCGCGGGCGATGCGGTTGGCGGCGCGATTGTCCTTGCCGCAGGTAAAGCAGTGGGCGAACAGGGCCCAGGCCCGTACGGGCCCGGTGGGGCGGTCGATGCGCCCGGCCAGCATCTGGCCCTGGTGGCCCGGAAATTCGACGCGTTCTCGGCGCATGCTGCGGCCTCCTGTATCCGTGCCGGGATCCGCCCGGATGTCGGCCGGATCCCGGAAAACAAAAAACCCGCCGGAAGACGCTCCCGGCGGGTGGCCTGGCCCGCTCCGGGACACGGAGCGGGCAGTGGAGCAGGCCGGTCCTACGCCTTGCCGGCTGCTTCGGCTTCGGCCAGCCGGATGAGCTTCAGCTCGTGGAACAGACCCATCAGCAGGCTGACCGCCATGATGAGCAGCACGATCATGAACGGCAGGCCGGTACTCACCGCCCCGGCCTGCAGGGCCTCCAGGGCGGCGGCTCCGCCCACGGCCAGCAGCACGGCGGCGATCAGGCCCTCGACGGTGGCCCAGAACAGGCGCTGGGACTGCGGGGCGTCGGTCTTGCCGCCGGAGGTGATGCTGTCGATGACCAGCGAACCGGAGTCCGAGGAGGTGATGAAGAACACCAGCACCAGGACCACGGCCAGGAACGAGGTGATCGCGGCCAGCGGCAGGTTCTGCAGCATCTGGAACAGCGCCAGCGAGGAATCGGTGATGCCCTCGTCGGCCAGCGCACCGATGCCGTCGCGCACCTGATCGATGCCGGTGCCGCCGAACACGCTCATCCACACCACGGTGACCAGCGTGGGCACGATCAGCACGGCGGTGACGAACTGGCGCACCGTACGCCCGCGCGAGACACGTGCGATGAACATGCCGACGAACGGCGACCAGGAGATCCACCACGCCCAGAAGAAGATGGTCCAGCTGTGGTAGAAGGTCTCGTCCTCGCGCCCGACCGGGTTGCTCAGCGGGATGATGTACTGCACGTAGGCCGAGAGCGTGGTACCGGTGTTGGCGAGGAAGGCGATGAAGCCGCCGAAGATCATCACGAACAGCATCAGCAGTGCGGCGACGATCAGGTTGAGGTTACTCAGCACCTTCACGCCGCCGTCGATGCCACGCATGATCGACAGCAGGGCGATCACGGTGACGCCGATGATCACCGCCAGCTGCGTGCCCAGGCCACCGTCAACCGCGTCGAACAGGAAGTCCAGGCCAGAGGCCGCCTGCTGCGCCCCCAGACCCAGCGAGGTGGCCAGACCGAACAGCGTGGCCAGCACCGCCAGGGTGTCGATCACGTGGCCGAACGGGCCCCAGACGCGCTCGCCCAGAATCGGGTAGAACGCCGAACGGATGGTCAGTGGCAGCCCCTTGTTGTAGGCGAAGAAGGCCAGCGCGAGGCCGACGATGGCATAGACCGCCCAGGGATGCAGACCCCAGTGATACATGGTGGCGCCCAGCGCGGCTTCCTTGGAGGCCTCGGTGCCGCCTTCGATCCCCAGCGGGGTGCCGAACCATTCGGTGAAGTAGCCCACCGGTTCCGCCACGGCCCAGAACATCAGGCCGATGCCCATGCCCGCGGCGAACAGCATGGAGAACCAGGACAGCACGCCGAAATCGGGTTTGGCGTCCTGGCCGCCAATGCGGATGCGGCCGATCGGGAGGAGGATCAGGGCGAGGGCGAAGAGGACGAACAGGTTGCCGGCCGAGAGGAACAGCCAGTCGAAGGTTTCCTGGATCCAGGTCTGGGTGGCGCCGAGGCTGTCATTCGCCTGTTCCGGGAAGACCAGGGCGCCGATCACGAACAGCAGGATCAGTGCGGCACTGACCACGAAAACCGGGTTGTGGAGATCCAGTCCGAGAGGGTTGATGTTCTGCTCACCGATCTCGTGATCGGTGTCGTAGGCCTTTTCCAGCTCTTCTTTTTGTTTTTGCAGATCTTCGTTGTCGCTCACCCCGATACCTCCCTTGTTTGGTGATCGTGGGATGATTGCACGTCCGGGGCGGAAGCCTCAATGCGTACGCTGTTTTCAGTCCGCCCGGCCATGACCGAAGGTGCGCGCCACGTAGTCGATGTCCTTGTCGCCGCGCCCGGAGAGGTTCACCAGTACGGTGCTGCCCGGGTGCTCGCGCGCGTGCTCCACCGCCCAGGCGACCGCGTGGGCGCTCTCCAGGGCGGGGATGATGCCTTCGGTCCGCGACAGGCGGTAAAAGGCATCGAGGGTCTCGTCATCGCCGATCGCGTGGTAGGCGACCCGCCCGGTGGTCTTCAGATACGAGTGTTCGGGGCCGACGCCGGGGTAGTCCAGCCCCGAGGCGATCGAATGCACCGGGGCCGGGTTGCCCTCGTCGTCGGTCAGCAGCATGCACTTGAAGCCGTGCAGCATCCCCGGTTTGCCGAAGGTCATGGTGGCGGAGTGCTGTCCCGGTTCGCTGCCGCGACCCAGTGGCTCCACGCCGTTGAGCTGCACCTCCGGATCCTCGATGAAACCGGCGAACATGCCCATTGCGTTGGACCCGCCCCCCACGCAGGCAACCACCTGTTCCGGCAGCTGGCCGTCGGTCAGTTCCTGATACTGCTCGCGCGCCTCGATCCCCACCACCGACTGGAAGTTGCGCACCATCAGCGGGAACGGGTGCGGGCCGACCACCGAGCCGATCGCGAACAGGGCCTCGTCGGCCTGCGAGAGATACGACTGGAACGCGGAGTCCACCGCTTCCTTGAGGCTGCGCCCGCCGAAAGATACCGGGACGACCTCCGCCCCCATCAGCTTCATGCGGGTGACGTTGGGCGCTTCCTTTTCGATGTCGATCTCGCCCATGTGGATCTCGCATTCCATGCCGAAGCAGGCCGCGGCAGTGGCCAGGGCCACGCCGTGCTGGCCGGCGCCGGTCTCCGCGATCAGCTTCTTCTTGCCCATGTGGCGCGCGAGCAGGGCCTCGCCCATGCAGTGATTGAGCTTGTGTGCCCCGGAGTGGTTGAGGTCCTCGCGCTTGAGATAGATGTGCGCGCCGGCCTCGCGGCTGAGGTTGCGCGCGTAGTAGACCGGGGTGGGGCGGCCCTGGTAATGCCGGCGGATATAGCGCAGTTCCTGCAGGAAGTCCGCGGACAGGGCCAGCTGGCGCCAGGCGCGTTCGATCTCGGCGAAATGGGATTCGAGTTCCGGTGGCAGGAAGGCGCCGCCAAAATCACCGAAATAGCCTTCGGCATTCGGAAAGTCCTTGAGGTACGACATGGCAGTCTCGTGGCCGGGGGCGGCGCGGGCCGCCGTGGATCTCCGTGAGAGGGCCTATCATCGTGGTTGCCGCTCGTGCGGACAAGCGGGCGGGGAGGGCGCCCGGCCCGGCCGGGCGCCGGGGCCGGTTTACTGCAGCACGCTTTCGAGGATGCGTTCGTTGTCCTCGGTGGCTTCGGCCATGATCTCGGCGATGCTGCCGCCGAACACCCGCGCCACCAGACTGGTGTTCATGCGCGATACGATGACGGTGCCGTCAGCGCGTTCGTAGACCGAGACGCGGCAGGGCATCATGGAGGTCACCAGATAGTTGTCTTCCTCGCTCAGGAGGTTCCCGGCGTGATCCGGCTGGCACAGTTCGAGGACCGTCACCGGGGCGACGTCGTATCCATGTTCGCCCACGGTGCCGCTCAGGTCGTGCTTGGTCGGGACCGCCCAGCCTTCGGCTTCGGCCGCGGTCTCGATGCGCTCGATGGTTTCCGCGTAGCCATACTGGCTTTCGTCCTCGACGATCATCAGTCCGGGCGCGGCGTTGTAGGCATAGGCAAAGGCCAGGATGATACCGGCGATCAGGCCGATGACGGCCCCCAACAGGAAACGGTTCTGCATTGTTCTCTCTCCTCGCTGTTTTTGTTGTCAGCCTTTCCACGATACGCCCGTCGGGCGTGAAATGACCATGGCGAGCTCCCTGAAAGAGCATGGCGGTCCGCTGTTGCTGGGCGGGCTGGTAGTGCTCGGGATCGGGCTGGGCATCGGCGTCGGTGATCCGGAATGGATCCTGGAGACGGGGCGTCGGCTGACCGGCGATCCCTGGCTGCTCGCGGGGCTGGTGGTGCTGATGGCGATCCTGTTCACCTTCGCGCTGCCGGGCAGTCTGGTGGTGTGGCTGATCGCGCCGTTCGTGGCGCCATGGATCGCGGTCCCGTTGCTGGTGACCGGCAGTGTCGCGGGCGCGCTGGGCGGGTACTGGCTCGCGGGTCGTCTGGGTGCGGATCGCGGCCCGCTGCGGCACCATCCCTGGCTGGTGGAGGCGCTGCGTCGGCACGGCGACTTCCTGAATCTGATGGCGATGCGTACCTTCCCGGGGTTCCCGCATTCCGTCATCAATTATGCCGGGGGCATGCTGGGCCTGCCCCGCGCGACCTTCGTGCTGGCCACGACCCTGGGGCTGTGCGTGAAATGGGGTGTGTATTCCAGCGTGCTTTACGGGGCGGCGGAGGCCATTGAGGACGGCGACGCACTGCAGCCCTGGACCCTGGTGCCGCTGGGCGTGCTGGCGCTGCTGCTGGCGGTCGGGGGCTGGCTGCGGCAGCATTACCGCCGCTCGGGCGAGGCCTGACGGCACGGCTGCGCGGCCAGCGGATCTACGCACAAACCTGAGAGAGAACGAATGATATTCGGACGATCGCATGCGTTCTTCGCCACCGTGAATCCGGTGGTGTTCACCGCGTCATCCATCGTGGTGCTGACCTTCGTGCTGTTCGGGGTCATCTTCACCGAGACGGCCTCGCTGACCTTTGCCGCGATCCACGGGTTCATCACCGAGTATCTGGGCTGGATCTACATCCTGGCGGTGACCGTCTTCCTTGCCTTTCTGGTCTGGCTGGCGCTCAGTCCGTACGGGCGGATTCGCCTCGGGAATACCGAGGACCGCCCGGAGTTCAGCTTCATGGCCTGGTTCTCGCTGCTGTTCGGCGCGGGGATGGGGATCGGCCTGATCTTCTGGAGCGTGGCCGAGCCGATGCTGCACTACCAGAACCCGCCGTTCGGCGAAGGCGAGACCCAGGAAGCGGCCGGCGAAGCGATGGCCTTCACCTTCTTTCACTGGGGCCTGCATGCCTGGGCGGTGTACGTGGTGCTGGGCCTGTCGGTGGCGTATTTCTCGTTCCGCAAGGGCCTGCCGCTGACCATTCGGTCGATCTTCTATCCAATGCTGGGGGATCGGATCTACGGGCCGATCGGGCACGTGATCGACATCCTCGCGGTGTTCGGCACGCTGTTCGGGCTGGCGACCTCGCTGGGCTTCGGGGCGATGCAGCTGAACACCGGTCTCAACGTGCTGTTCGGCATGCCGGTGTCCGGCTGGTTCCAGGTGGGGATCATCGGGGCGATCACCTTCGTCGCGGTGATGGCCGTGATCTCCGGGCTGGACCGCGGGCTGAAATGGATGAGCCTGGCCAACCTGTGGCTGGCCACGGCGTTGCTGCTGTTCGTGCTGCTCGCCGGCCCGACGCTGTTCATCATCCGTTTCTTCCTCGACTCCATCGGCGAGTATCTCAACCACATCGTGCAGCTGAGTCTGACCGCCGGCGCGATGCAGGAGGCCGAGTGGCAGAAGAGCTGGACCATCTTCTACTGGGCCTGGTGGATCGCCTGGTCGCCGTTCGTCGGGATCTTCATCGCGCGGGTCTCGCGCGGGCGCACCATCCGCGAGTTCATTGCCGGCGTGCTGCTGCTGCCGTCCCTTTTCGTGTTCGTGTGGCTGGCGGTGTTCGGCGGCACGGCGCTGCATTTCGAGCTGTTCGGAGACGGGGCGGGGATCGCGGCGGCGGTGGCCGAGGACACGACCATTGCGCTGTACGCCACGCTGGAGCAGCTGCCGCTGTTCCATCTGGCCTCGGGGCTGGCGACCGTCCTGATCGCGACCTACTTCATCACCTCGTCGGGCTCCGGGACCCACGTGATCGACGCGCTGGTCTCGCGCGGGAGCACGCGCTCGCCCAAGCGTCAGCGGGTGATCTGGGGCATCACCGAGGGCGCGGTAGCGGCGACCCTGCTGATCGTGGGCGGCGAGATGGCCCTGGACGGGCTGCAGACCGGGGCGATCACCGCGGGGCTGCCGGTGGCGATCATCCTGCTGTTCGCCTGCGTGAACCTGACCCGGGCACTGCAGGGCGAGACGGCCGCCCCGTACTGACGCGGCCTGACGCGTCGGCGGGTACGGGACAAGGCCCTGTTCCGGGTCTTGGGAAACACTGATCAATGTCCACGCTCGCGCTCGAGTCGCTTTTGCGTGCGAACAAGGCGCGGCGACCGCCGTGCAGTCATTCTGCACAAGGGAGCCGCAACGCCGTGCGCGCGCCCGTTTTTGATCAACAACGGGCGGCCGAGCCCCTGCATT
>NZ_KB898000.1:0-16688 GCF_000377325.1 Thioalkalivibrio sp. ALgr3
CCGGATTCGCTGCTGTTCCGCCGTCAGCGGTTGCCCTTCGCCCGGCTGTCCCGCGCGTTCCGCCTTGAGTTGATCCACCCAGCGGCGCACGGCCGTCTCGCCAAGATCCTGATCCTGGCAGACGGCCGGCACCGTCAGACCGTCATCGACCACCATGCGGGCGATGCGTTCCTTGTATTCGCCTGAAAAGCTCCGGCGTTTGCGTGCCATGGCTGTTCTCCTCGTAACAGGGGGTTATCGTCCCACCTAACGAGGTGTCCACGAAAATTAGGCCAGCTCAAGGTGGCACTGCTCAGGATGGGGATCTCCGTGACGCTGTTAAAGTCCCGATCATGGGTGATGAGCGCTGATGAATTGCTGTGGATGGCGGTGGCCACCTGAATGGCGTCCGGTAGCTTGAGTTCGTACCGGGTGCGGATGCGGGCGGCCGTGAAGGATAAAGGGGCGTCAAGTTCCTGAATGTGCCAGTTGTTGCTGTTTGCCAGGGTCTGGTAGTAGCGGTCTGCAAGGATTTCGTCGTTGTTGCGCAGGGGGCCGGCCAGAAACTCCGCCAGTGTTACGGTTGATACGACCCCATGGAGGGTTCCTGCCTCGATTCGCTCGAAAACCGGGAGGTAAGGCTCAAGGAGAGTGGGGTGATCCTCCATCAGGTAAATGATGGGGGCGGTATCGACGGTGATCCACGAGCCCTCGGGAAGCTCGGCGACGTCCACCATCAGTCCCACTCTTCCCGCAGGTCGGCCACGGTCTTCGCGGGTTCTGTTCCCCAGAGCCCTGCGCCGGATCCGCGCAAAGCGAGGAGGCCGGCCTGACTTGACGGGATTTTGCACTGGTCCGGGGCTGCGAGGATGGCGTAGGGCTTGCCCCGCTTCATGATAATGGCGGGCTCGCCACTGTGTGCCCGGTCCAGCAGGTTCGGCAATTGGCGCCGGGCGGCTTCGGATCCGATCTTTTGCATGTGGGGCCTCCTTGTCATGTTCCTGTACGTACTGTACAGGGGGGTTGATGGCCACGTAAACTGCTCATCATCCGGCCACAAGTGACTGTACCTCGACCGCCCGATCCATTCGCGGGCGAGCCCGCTCCCACAGTGGGCTGGTGATGGGGACTGAGAGGCAACGGGCCGTGCGCTGGTGATGGGGGCTGAGAGATGAACGGGCGTGTGCTGGTGACGGGGGCGTCGGGGTTTGTGGGGCGGGCCGTGATGGCGCGGCTGGCCGGGGAGGGCTCGGGGCGGGCGCCGGTGGCCGGGGTTCGGCGTGCGGCCGGGGTGTTCCGGGAGGAATGCGCGCTGGGGCCGCTCGAAGAGTTCGGGGCCGGGGTCGCGCTGCCCGAGGGACTGGATGCGGTGGTGCACCTGGCGGGGCGGGCGCATGTGCTGGATGAGCCGGAGGCGGATCCGCTCGGGGTGTTCCGGCAGGTGAACGTGGAAGGAACGTTGAACCTGGCGCGCCAGGCGGCGGAGGCCGGGGTGCGGCGGTTCGTGTTCGTGAGTTCGGTGGGGGTGAACGGGAACGTGACCTCCGCGCGAGCTTTCACGGAACGGGACGTCCCGGCGCCGCAGGAGCCGTATGCGGTGTCGAAGTACGAGGCGGAGCAGGGACTCTGGGAGCTGGCGGCAGAGACAGGAATGGAGGTGGTGGTGATTCGGCCGCCGCTGGTGTACGGGCCGGGGGCGCCGGGCAACTTCGGCCGTTTGCTGCGCTGGGTGCAGCGGGGCGTGCCATTACCGCTGGGTGCGGTTACGCGGAACCGGCGTTCGCTGGTGGCGCTGGATAACCTGGTGGACCTGCTGGTGACCTGTCTGGATCATCCCGCGGCGGCGGGGGAGACGTTCCTGGTGGCGGACGGCGAGGATGTGTCCACGGCGGGGCTGTTGCGCCGGGTGGGGGATGCTCTGGACCGGCCGGCGCGTCTGTTGCCCGTGCCGGTGTGGGTGTTGCGGGCGGGGGCGGTGGCTCTGGGCCGGCGGGAGATGGCGCGGCGGCTGCTGGATTCGCTGCAGGTGGATATTTCGCATACGCGGGAGACGCTGGGGTGGGAGCCGCCGGTGTCGCTGGATGAGGGGTTGCGGCGGGCGGTTGTGTCGTTGCGTCGTTAGGATTGGTGGTTTTCGGGCTTTGGCGGGGGCTTCGCGGCCGAGGCCGCTCCCACGGGGGGGTAGCATTGGTTGTAGGAGGCCAGCCCTCTGGCCGATTGGATGTTGGACAGGCGCAATCGGCCAGAGGCTGGCCTCCTACAGGGGGGTGTTGTTTTGCGTGGGTGATCGGCCAGGGGGCGGCGGGCTGCTTGGTTTATGGGTTGATTCCGATATTGATTGTTTATCGGGTTGGGCGCATAATCGGGCGTTATGACATTGCTTGCGCGAACACCCAAGCAGATTGGGACGATTGTGCGCCGGGTCCGGCGAAAGCAGGGCCTTACGCAGGCCGCTCTTGGTGAGAAATCGGGCTTGCGCCAGGAGACGATCTCCCTGATCGAGAACGGGAACCCGGCCACCCGGTTGGAGACCTTGCTAGCGGTTCTGGCGGCGCTGGATCTGGAGTTTCAGGTTGCTCCCCGTGCGCGGTCGACTGCGTCCATTGAAGAAATCTTCTGATGCCGCGCACGCGACGCCATCCGCCGCTGCGTGTCTTGCTGAATGGTCGCCTGGTGGGGTTTTTGGAGAAGTCGGCGGCCGGGGCGATCCGCTTTCGGTATGACGCCAGCTGGCTGGGCTGGGAGCACGCGCTGCCCGTCTCACTCTCGCTTCCGTTGCGGGAAGATGCCTACCACGGCGAGCCCGTGGCCGCGGTGTTCGAGAACCTGTTGCCGGATGCGGATGCCCTGCGGCGGCGTGTGGCGCAACGCGTGGGCGCGGCTGGGACGGATGCCTACAGCCTGCTGGCGGCGATCGGGCATGACTGTGTGGGGGCGTTGCAGTTTTCGCTGTCGGATGCGCAGGAATCCGGGCCCGCTGGAGGGATTCGGGGGGAGCCGGTCGATGATACGGACATCGAACAGCTGCTGGGCGGTTTGGCACAGGCGCCGCTGGGTCTGGGCGACGACGAGGCTTTCCGCATTTCGATTGCTGGTGCCCAGGAGAAGACGGCACTGCTGTGGCATGAGGGTCGCTGGCTCAAGCCGCATGGCTCGACGCCGACTACGCATATCCTGAAGCCCGCGATCGGGCAGTTACCCAATGGGCTGGATCTGTCGGATAGTGTGGAGAACGAGTTTTACTGCCTGCGATTGCTGGCGGCGTTCGGTATGCCGGTGGCGCGTGCGGAGATCGGGCGCTTTGGGGGCGCGCGGGCGCTGGTGGTGGAGCGGTTTGATCGCCACTGGGCGCGCGATGGGCGGCTGCTGCGCTTGCCGCAGGAGGACTGCTGCCAGGCACTGGGCGTGCCGCCGAGCCGCAAGTATCAGAGCGAAGGTGGCCCCGGGCTGGTGGATGTGCTGGGGCTGTTGCGGGGCAGTGATACGCCGGGGGCGGACCAGGCGACGGTGCTGAAGGCGCAAGTCCTGTTCTGGCTGATCGGCGCCACGGATGGGCACGCCAAGAATTTCAGCGTGTTCCTGCAGCCGGGCGGCGGGTACCGGCTCACGCCGCTGTATGACGTGTTGACGATATTGCCCAGCGTGGCCAGCCGGCAGGTCGAACGCAAGCAGGTTCGGTTGGCACTTGCTGTCGGGCACCGCAACCACTATCGGGTGGATGGCATCCAGGGTCGCCATTTTCTGGAGACGGGCGCTTCGGCCCGTCTGCCTGCGGCGATGGTGCACGAGGTCCTGGCATCCGTGGTTCTGCAGGCCCCATCCGCACTGGATCAGATGGAACAGGAATTGCCGGCGGGTTTCCCGGTTGCTATCCATGACGCTGTGCGGTGCTCGGTGGAAGCGGGTATTCAGTCGCTGGAGCGGGTTCTTTGAGGCCAGGCGCGCAGGAGCGGCGCTGGGTGTAGGAGGCCAGCCTCTGGGCCATGGGGGCGTTGGGCTGGCGTGGGTGATCGGCCAGGGGGCTGGCCTCCTACGGGCGGCCCCGGCTGACCGGAAGCTGGTCGTCCTGAATGCGTGGGTGATCGGCCAGGGGGCTGGCCTCCTACAGGAGGGAGATTGTGTTGGCGTTTTTGGGATTGCTGGTGGCGATGGTGATGGTGGCGGGCCTGACGGGGCTGCTGCGTCGCTATGCGCTGGCGCGGGCGATGATGGATGTGCCGAACGCGCGCAGCTCGCACGAGGTGCCGACGCCGCGGGGCGGCGGGCTGGCGATTGCGCTGGTGGTTGTGGCGGGGCTGGCGATGCTGGGCGCGGCCGGTGCGGTGGCGCCCGGGGTCATGCTGGCGCTGGGGGGTGCCGGGCTGCTGGTGGCGCTCGTGGGCTGGTGGGACGACCGGGGCGAGGTACCGCCGCTGTGGCGCCTGCTGGCACATTTTGTGGCGGCCGGCTGGGGACTGGCGTGGCTGGGCGGACTGCCGCCGCTGCCGGTGTTCGGGGTGGTGCTGGATCTCGGCTGGTTCGGCCATGCGCTCGCGCTGGTGTATCTGGTGTGGCTGCTGAACCTGTACAACTTCATGGATGGCATCGACGGCATTGCGGGGATCGAGGCGGTCACCGCGGGGCTGGGCGTGGCGGTGCTGATGGCCTGGCTGCTGCCGGGCGCCGACTGGCTGCTGCCGGCGCTGCTGGTGGCGGCCACGCTGGGTTTTCTGCCGTGGAACTTCCCGCGGGCGCGGATCTTCATGGGCGATGGCGGTGCCGGGTTCCTGGGGATTACGCTCGGGCTGCTGTCGATCCAGGCGGCGTGGGTGGCGCCGGAGTTCTTCTGGGTGTGGCTGGTGATGCTGGCGCTGTTCGTGGTGGATGCAACGTACACCCTGGTGCGCCGGGGAATGCGCGGGGAACGGGTGCATGTGGCGCACCGGGCCCATGCGTATCAGCACGCGGCCCGGTTGGCCGGTTCGCACGCGCCGGTGTCGCTGGGCGTGGGGCTCATCAACCTGCTCTGGTTGCTGCCGGTGGCGGCACTGGTGTCGCAGGGGCATCTGGATGGTGCACTGGGGGCGCTGATTGGCAGCGTACCCCTGCTTGCGGGTGCGGTGTGGTTCCGGGCGGGGGAGCCGGAGCAGCCGGATTAGTCCCGGCCCGGGCCCCGAGACGCGCGGGGACGGAATCGGTACCATTCGCGGATTCGATGACCCCATTAATGGCCAACGGGAAACAACGCTGTCATGGATCTGATCACCCCCTACGGCGGGACGCTTTGCGACCGCTACGTTGACGAATCCACCGCGCGCGAGCTCAAGGAGCAGGCGCAGGAGATGCCGAGCTGGGATCTGACCGAGCGTCAGATCTGCGATGTGGAGCTGCTGCTGAACGGCGGTTTCTCGCCGCTGACGGGCTTCATGCGGCAGGCCGACTACGACGGCGTGCTGGACAACATGCGCCTGGCGGACGGCCAGCTCTGGCCGATGCCCATCACCCTGGACGTGAGCGAGGCGTTCGCCGAGCAGGCGGCGCCGGGCACCCGAATCGCGCTGCGCGATGCCGAGGGCGTGCTGATCGCCGTGATGGACGTGGAGGACCGCTGGACGCCGGACAAGGCGCGCGAGGCGCAGCAGGTGTTCTCCACCACCGACGTCGCGCATCCGGCGGTCAACTACCTGATGAACCGTGCCGGGTCAGTGTACCTGGGCGGCACGCTGCACGGGGTCGAGTCCCCGGTGCACTACGACTTCCGTAACTACCGCTACAGCCCGGCCGAGCTGCGTGAGTACTTCCGCAAGCTGGGCTGGAACCGCATCGTCGCCTTCCAGACCCGCAACCCGATGCACCGCGCCCACGTGGAGCTGACCCGGCTGGCCGCCCGCCAGACCGAGGCCAACCTGCTGATCCACCCGGTGGTGGGCATGACCCGGCCCGGCGACGTCGACCACTACGTGCGCGTGCGCTGCTACGAGCACGTGCTGCGTCAGGCTCCGGAGCAGACCACCCAGCTCAGCCTGCTGCCGCTGGCGATGCGCATGGGCGGCCCGCGCGAGGCGCTGTGGCACGCCATCATCCGCCGCAACTACGGCTGCACCCACTTCATCGTCGGCCGCGACCACGCCGGCCCCGGGCCCGGTTCCGACGGCGAGGACTTCTACGGCCCGTACGACGCCCAGGAACTGATCCAGCAGCACGCCGACGAGATCGGCATCGAGATGGTGCCGTTCCAGGCCATGAGCTTCGTCGAGGACCGCGCCGAGTACGTGCCGGCCGACGAGGTGCGCGAGGACGAGGAGGTGCTCAACCTCTCCGGCACCGAGTTCCGCCGCCGCCTGCGCGAGGGGCTGGACATCCCCGAGTGGTTCTCCTACCCGGAGGTGGTGGCCGAGCTGCGCCGCAGCTTCCCGCCGCGCCATCAGCAGGGCTTCACGGTGTTCTTCACCGGGCTGTCGGGTTCGGGCAAGTCGACCATCGCCAACGCCCTGCGGGTCAAGCTGATGGAACTGGGCGGGCGCGCCGTCACGCTGCTGGACGGCGACATCGTGCGCAAGGAGCTCTCCAGCGAGCTGGGCTTTTCGCGCGAGCACCGCGACATCAACGTGCAGCGCATCGGCTTTGTGGCCAGCGAGATCACCAAGAACGGCGGCGTGGCCATCTGCGCGCCCATCGCCCCGTACACCGACATGCGCCGGCGCGTGCGCGAGCGCGTGGAGGACGCGGGCGGGTTCCTGGAGATCCACGTGGCGACCCCGCTGGAGACCTGCGAGCAGCGCGACCGCAAGGGCCTGTACGCCAGGGCGCGCGCCGGCCTGATCAAGGAATTCACCGGCATCGACGACCCGTACGAAGAACCGGAACACCCGGAGCTGCGCATCGACACCCGCGAGATGACCCCGGACGAGGCGGCCCACCGGATCCTCCTCAAGCTGGAAGGCATGGGGTTCATCCGCAACCCGTAGGAGGCCCGCCGCCACGCCGGGCGGCACCGGTAGGAGGCCAGCCCCCTGGCCGATCGGGCCTGGCCAACCCACCGGGGGTGAATCTGCCGGAGAGCCGGCCTCCTACGGGCCGGGGCCGCCGGGATACCCCGTAGGAGGCCAGCCCCCTGGCCGATCGGGCCTCGCCAACCCGCCGGGGCGGATCGGCCGGAGGGCCGGCCTCCTACGGGCCGGGGCCGCCGGGATACCCCGTAGGAGGCCAGCCCCCTGGCCGATCGGGGCATCGCCAACCCACCGGGCGGCACCGGTAGGAGGCCAGCCCCCTGGCCGATCGGGCCTGGCCAACCCACCGGGGGTGAATCGGCCGGAGGGCCGGCCTCCTACGGGCCGGGGGGCGCCGGCGCACCGGTAGGAGGCCAGCCCCCTGGCCGATCGGGGCCTCGCCAACCCGCCGGGGCCCGGCGCCCCCACCGGGGCGCGCGATAACCGAACAACAGGCGAACAAGGACACGTCATGAAGATTCTGATTACTGGAACGGCCGGGTTCATCGGCAATGCCCTGGC
Organism: Thioalkalivibrio sp. ALgr3; assembly: GCF_000377325.1. Classification (NCBI taxonomy): domain Bacteria; kingdom Pseudomonadati; phylum Pseudomonadota; class Gammaproteobacteria; order Chromatiales; family Ectothiorhodospiraceae; genus Thioalkalivibrio; species Thioalkalivibrio sp. ALgr3. The sequence continues at coordinate 7,470 of NZ_KB898000.1, forward strand.
CCTGCGCCTGCTGGAGCGCGGCGACGAGGTCATCGGCGTCGACAACCTGAACGACTACTACGACGTCTCGCTCAAGAAGGCGCGCCTGGCCCGCATCCAGGACCACGAGCGCTTCACCGAGGAACGCGTGGACATCGCCGACCGCGAGGCGATGCAGCGGGTGTTCCGCGAGCACCAGCCGCAGCGCGTGGTCAACCTGGCGGCCCAGGCCGGCGTGCGCTACTCGCTGGAGAACCCGGCCGCCTACATCGACACCAACCTGGTCGGCTTCGGCAACATCCTGGAGGGCTGCCGCCACAACGGCGTGGAGCACCTGGTCTACGCCAGCTCCAGCTCGGTCTACGGCGCCAACGAGGAGATGCCGTTCTCCGTCCACCACAACGTCGACCACCCGCTCAGCCTCTACGCCGCGAGCAAGAAGGCCAACGAGCTGATGGCGCACACCTACAGCCACCTGTACCAGCTGCCCACCACCGGCCTGCGGTTCTTTACCGTATACGGCCCCTGGGGCCGGCCGGACATGGCGCTGTTCATGTTCACCCGCAAGATCCTCGCCGGCGAGCCGATCGACGTCTTCAACTACGGCAACCACCGGCGCGACTTCACCTACATCGACGACATCGTCGAAGGCGTGATCCGCACCCTGGACCGCCCGGCCCAGCCCAACCCCGAGTGGAGCGGCGCGCAGCCCGACTCCGCCACCAGCGCCGCCCCCTACCGGCTGTACAACATCGGCGCACACCGCCCGGTGGAGCTGATGCACTACATCGAGGTGCTGGAAGACAACCTCGGCAAGAAGGCCGAAAAGAACCTCCTGCCCCTGCAGCCCGGCGACGTCCCCGACACCTACGCCGACGTCGAGGACCTGCGCGCCGATACCGGCTACGAACCCACCACCAGCGTGGAAGAAGGCGTGGCCAGCTTCGTCGCCTGGTACCGCGACTACTACCAGGTCTGACCCGCCGCCGTTCGCGTGCAAGCACGCTCCCATGGGCGGGTGGGGAGCCGCGTAGGAGCGGCCTCGGCCGCGAAGCCCCTGCTACAATCGGCCTCATGCGCCTGAGTCCGCAACATATACGAGCGATCCGCGACGTCGTGCGCCACGAATGCGGGCCCGACGCGCGCGTTCGCCTGTTTGGATCGCGGCTGGACGATACCCGACGTGGCGGGGACGTGGACGTGCTCGTCGAGCTCGAACAGCCGGTCGAGCGTCCCGCGGTGCTTGCCGCGCGTCTCTCGGCCCGGCTCAGCCGCCGGCTGGACGGGCGCTCGGTCGATGTCGTCCTGTCTGCCCCGAATCTGCCCCGCAGCGCCGTTCACCGCATGGCCGAACAGCAGGGACAGCTTCTGTGAACATCGACCCCGAACAGCTCGAGCGTCTCCGGTTTCTCGGTCGCGTGGTTCAGCGCGAACGCCAGCATCTGGAGACGACCGATCAACGCGTCTTCAGCGAGCCTTTCACCCCGGCCCGCGCGGGTGCACTGGCCGACAACGTCGACGAAGCCGAGCGTGTCGAAGCCTTCGTGAGCCGCTTCGGACGTCTGCAGGATACGCTGGGCGACAAGCTGCTGCCCGTGTACCTCGAGGCGCTCGGCGAACGCCTTGGCGCGGCGATCGACAACCTCGACCGGGCGGAAAAACTCGGGCTGATCCCTTCCAGTGATGAGTGGCTCGCGATGCGCAAGCTGCGCAATCAAATGGTGCACGAATACATCGAGGCCGCCACCACCCTGGCGGATGCGCTCCAGGCGGGCCACGAGTTTGTGCCGACCCTGAGTGCCGTGGTGGACAACATCCTGGCCGACATGCGCGCCCGCGGCTGGGCGGCCGCGTAGGAGCGGCCTCGGCCGCGAACCGGCCTGTTCGCGTGCAAGCACGCTCCCACAGGCGGGTAGGAGCACCGTAGGAGCGGCCTCGGCCGCGAACGGACGGGCATTCGTCCCGGGTTCAACGCTGTTCGCTTGCAAGCAAGCTCCTACAGGCGGGTGGGGCCGCGTAGGAGCGGCCTTGGCCGCGAACGGTGCCTCTTCCTCACCATTTGCGAGTTGCGTACGCTAGTCTGCGACGACTGGATCCGGAAAACACGCCGAAAGGCTGCGAGACGCCCATGCTCAAGCAACTCGACCTGCAAAACGTGACGGCCTTCGGCGATGCCCATCTGGAGTTTACTCCCGGCCTGAACGTGATTGTGGGGGAGAACGCTACGGGCAAAACTCATCTGCTCAAGCTCGCGTATTCCATCCAGTCGGTGCTTGCGGAAGGCGGTCGGGGTCGGGAAGAAGAGCGGGAACCCACCAAGGCCATCCTCCAGCCGCGGTTGGCGGACAAGCTTGTCGGGGTGTTCAAACCGGACAGCCTCGGCCGGCTGGCCCGGCGTCAGCAGGGACAAAGTCGGGGTTATGTCAGTGCTCGTTTCGAAGACAAGCGCTGGAATATCGACTTCGATTTCCACACCCAGAGCAAGAGCGAGGTCAATGTCACGCGCCTGCCGGACGCCTGGCTGGACAAGCCACCGGTCTACCTGCCCACGCGCGAGCTGCTGACCATCTATCCGGGCTTCGTCTCGGTCTACGAAAACCATTACCTGGAGTTCGAGGAAACCTGGCGGGACACCTGTGTGTTGCTGGGCGCTCCAACACTGAAGGGTGCGCGCGAGGAGCGGGCGCGCGAATTACTGAAGCCGCTTGAAGAGTTGATGGGCGGGCGTGTGGTCCTGGAAAACGGGCGTTTTTATCTGCGACAGCCGGGCCGGGGCAACCTGGAGATGGGTCTGGTCGCCGAAGGATGGCGCAAGATCGCGACACTCGTCCAGCTCATCGTGACCGGATCACTTCTGGAGCAGGGTTACCTCTATTGGGATGAGCCGGAGAGCAACCTGAATCCGCGCCTGATCCGCGCGGTGGCCGAGGCCATTCTCAGCGTGGCGGAGCAGGGCATCCAGGTGGTGCTCGCAACCCACAGCCTTTTCCTGTTGCGGGAGATCGATATCGCCGCCGAGCGACGGGGCAAAGGGGCCGCGCGGCAGAGGTATTTCGCCCTTTCGCAGGGAGAAGCGGGAGTCGAGGTGAGCCAGGCGGATACCCTCGAGGAGATCCACCCGCTCGCTCTGCTGGATGCGGAGCTTGAGCAGGCCGACGATTACCTGGAGCTGGAGTGAAGTCGTGACAGGAAGCCGCTTCACCGAAGGTGGTCTCACCTTCCACTTTGACGCCGGTGTGGAGGCAGGGCAGTACGACGGCTGGCGGTTCTTCACCGGCGGTTTTCAGAACACGTGCGGCGGCGCGAAAGCAGTCGACTTTGTGGCCCGGTGGGACAAAACCACCTACCTCATCGAGGTCAAGGACTACCGTCAGCACCCGCGGACCAAGCCGAGCGAGTTGCCGGACGAGGTGGCCGCCAAGGTACGGGACAGCCTGGCGGGGCTTGTGGCCGCCGGAGCCGGCGGGAACAGCGCATACGGCACGATTGAACCCGAAGAACGCCGACTGGCGCATTTCTGCGTCAGTGCGCGGCGGCTCCGGGTCGTGCTGCACCTGGAACAGCCGACCCATGGGCGCAAGGGGCACCGAAGACTGAACCCGTCCAACCTTAAACTGGGTCTTAAACAGCGGTTACGCTTCATCGACGCCCAGCCTCGTGTGGAGCGCATGGACACAACCCATGCGGAACATCCATGGCAGGTGACCAGCCCGTGAGCCATAGCGGCTTCGTTGCCCTCTTCCGGGGTCAGCCTGTTCGCTTGCAAGCAAGCTCCCACAGGGCCTCCCGGGCGTGGGGTTCGCCGTGGACCAGGCGGATGTCCTGCGGGCCGGTGCGGATGCCGCGCACGAAGCGCAGGAGGTCGGCCTGGTCCGCATGGGCGGAATACCCGCTGATGCTGTCCACGCCCGCGCGGATGGCGTAGCGCTCGCCGTCCAGCTCCACGTGGCCGCCGCGGCCGGCGGCCTGGATGGCGCGGCCCGGCGTGCCCTCCGCCTGGTAGCCGACGAACAGCACGTGGTGGCGTTCGTCCTCCAGCATCGCCTTGAGGTAGTTCACCACCCGGCCCCCGGCGGCCATCCCGCTGGCGGCGATCACCACCGCCGGGCGGCCGGAGCGGGCCAGGTAGTCCACCGTCTGCAGGTGGGTGTCGTGGTCATCTACCGTGTAGAGGTTCTCGAAATCCAGCGGATGGCGCCCGGCGCGCAGGCGCTGGTGCGCCTCGGCATCCCAGAACGGCTTCAGCTCGCGGTAGATCTCGGTAAAGCGCGCGGCCAGCGGCGAATCCAGCACCACCTCCATGTCGCGCCAGCGCCGGTTGCCGCGATGGATCAGCCCCTCCAGCTCATACAGCAGCTCCTGCGTGCGGCCGATGCTGAAGGCAGGCACGATCACCGTGCCGCCGTTGGCATGGGCATGCTCCACCGCCGCCCGCAGCCGCGCCGCGCGCTCGCGGCGGTCGCCGTGGAGGCGGTCGCCATAGGTGCTCTCCAGCACCAGCGTATCCGCCCGGCGGGGCGGCTTCGGCGCCGGCAGCAGCGGCGCCCCGGGCGCTCCCAGATCGCCGGAGAACACCACCCGGCGCGAACGCCGCTCCCCCGGCTCGCGGAAATCGAACTCCACATAGGCCGAACCCAGGATATGCCCCGCACGCTGCAGCCGCACCCGCGGGGCGAGGGCGGCATCTTCCACCGGCAGCGCATGCCAGGCGTTGTAATCCAGCGCCACCAGCCGCTCGTCGATGGTCTCCAGCACCGGCTCGATCAACTGCCGGTCGCGGGTGAAGCCGACCCGCAGCGCATCTTCCAGCATCAGCGGCAGCAGCCGGGCCGAGGGCTTCGAACAGATGATCGGCCCGTCAAAACCCGCCGCCAGCAGATACGGCAGCCGCCCGATGTGGTCGATATGCACATGCGTGACCACCAGCGCCCGGATATCCTCCACCGGAAACTCGATCGCATGGCGCTCCAGCGTATCGCCCGGCCCATGGTCGCGCCCCTGGAACAGCCCGCAATCCACCAGAAACGAATCCCGCGCCGACAGCCGCAGCCGATGGCAACTGCCCGTTACGCCCTCGGCGCCCCCGTGATGCACGATCTCCATATCGTCTTCCCTGACAGTAAGCGAACCCCGACGATACATCGGACCATGCCCAAGGCGCACTTGATTCGCCCCATTTTTCGTGGCCCAATCCGCATGTCGTTCAAGGGCTGAACACGCCCCGTAGGAGGCCAGCCCCCTGGCCGATTGTCCTGGCCGATTGCCCCACCGGCGAACCAGATCGGCAGGGCAATCGGCCAGAGGGCTGGCCTCCTACGACGGGCAAATCAACCAGGAATTCACCCAACCGGCCACCCCATGCTCAGCACCTACCGCAAAGCCCTGGCCCTGCTCAGCCGCAAGGAAAAACGCCGCGGCGGACTTCGGGCTCAGCCTGTTTCCCGCTTCTCCACCCCAAGATAGGGGTGACACTGTATATGGTGTCAGATGTCTGCTAACGTAAAGGATGTACTGCAGCAGCTCCGGGGTGCGGGCGGTTCCCTGCGATGCGATGAATTGCGACGGTTGCTCGAAACCCTGGGCTTCGAGGTCCGCGACGGGAAGAAAGCAGGCCACAAGGTGGTCACCCATGCCGGGCTGCCGAGTTTCTACTCGACCTCCTACACATGCGGACACGGGAAAAACCCTGAAATCAAGCCAGCTTATGTCCGGAACATCCGCAAGATGCTCGAGGAGCGGGAGCCGGAATTGAGCCAATGGCTGAAGGGAGAGACGTCATGAACGCACAGGACTACGGGATCACGATACGCCGGGTCATCGAGGAGGGAGAAGCCTGCTTCGAGGCCCGGGTACGAGAGCTGCCGGACGTTGTCGAATACGCCGACACCCACGACGAGGCCTACGAGCTCGCGATCGATACCATCGAGACCACCGAGGCAGCGCTGAAGGAAAGCGGACGCGCGCTGCCGCAGCCTTTGCCGCCTGCGGATGACTTCAGTGGGCGCATTACACTGCGCGTGCCCAGAACACTGCACCGCGCACTGGTCTCCCTGGCCGAAGACGAAGGCGTAAGCCTCAACCAGCAGATCGTCGCCGTATTGAGCTACTACGTCGGGGTGCAGACGCCCACCCGTACGGTTCCCGCCGAGTGGCATGCAGAACCCGCCACTGCCCGGCCCGGCGGCAAGGCTGGAACGGCTCGCCCGCAAATCATCCATGACATCGGCGCGGGCGACTCCAGCAAAGCCGATAAGTGGATGGCGCCAGCTGTATGACGGATTCCCCGATCCAAGCAGCCATCGATTGCCTGCGAATCCACGGGGTAAGCGTGCGCCAGTCCAGTGCCTGGCTGGCGGAAGATCATGACCCGCGGTTTTCACCCGTCGAGGCATACCAGCCGCAGTTCAAGCACCATGTGGACCGCAGCTATCTCATGGAAGTCCGCGAAGCAGAGACATCGTATTACGTCTTCCGGGTGTTCATCGGGCTGGGACTGCGCTTGTTGCCAGCTTCTCCCGCCCGGGAAGGCGAAGACCGGGAGAAACACGAAGCCGGTGAGGCAGAAAGCGATGGTGTGCTGGCGCAGATCGAGGCGACATTTGTTGCCGAATACGACACCGATACCGACCCGGGTCCGGAAGCGCTCGAAGCCTTTGCACAGAGGAATGCCAGCTACCACGTATGGCCATACTGGCGTGAATTTGTAAGCAATCAATGCGCCCGCATGGAGTTGCCGCGGGTCGTCATCCCGACGGTTCAGTTTGCTGTTCCGGCAGATACCCAATAACCCCGCATCCCGAACCCAACACCCGACCCTGAGGCTGCCCAGTTACCCCATGCTCAGCACCTACCGCAAAGCCCTGGCCCTGCTCAGCCGCAAGGAAAAACGCCGCGGCGGCCTCGTGCCGGGCATGGCCATCCTCATGCCGGCGGCGCTGGTCAACTACTCCGGTGCAGCTGAATAATGCAGAATAACCTCCGGCCCAAACGCAACCCCAAGCGCCGCCTGCACCCCGGTCTGCTTTCCGATCGGTGCAGGGAGCTCGCGCAGTGCGTCAAATACGTTGGCAGCCCCGTGCACAAGCGCAATCCCGGTGATTTCGGACTGACGCCACCTGCCGCGCCACGCCCCGGTAAGAGCCTGTGTGATGATGTCTCCATCTACCAGCGGGACGAAGCGCAGGCGCTGTTGCAAGAAGGGGTGCAAGCGGGCCTGGTGAGTCATGATGCCGATGACGGCTTCCCGCGCCATGTCTGGATGGTTCACAAGGATCGCGTCATCGAGGCGCGTTGCGACAACGACGCAGCCGGAACCTACCATGGTTATCCACTGGAGGCCGACGACCCCATGGCCGATGTCGTCAACCGCGAATGGACCCGGAGGCAAACGGAATGAGCGACGTCCTGCGATTCGACTGGGAGTGGCTGGCCTATCCCGAATTGCCTCCCGAAGAGGCCGCGACCTTTGCCGAGCTGACCATCCGGCTCAACGACAAGGCCATGACCCGCCTCTATGACGTGGCGGCAAAGACGGAGCGCGACGGCCTCTTTGCCGCCGCCTACCCATTGGCTCTGTTCCTGGCGGAAAACTGGTGGCGTCTTCGCTGGGAACCGGCACCGGCCAGCCTTGCGCGTGCGGGGCCGAAGTGGCGGATGGCGCATAGTATCGCGGCCGCCGGTGCCGGTTATGTCTGGCCGAACATCACTTTCCATGGGGACGGCGAGCGGATGTTCATGGAGGCTGGTCCGCATGCTTCGGAATCCTCCGCGGTGCAGTTCGTCTCGCAAGGGCATGGCGAGTTCGACGCCGGAGCGTTCGAGGCCGAGGTCGATCGCTTCATGGAAGGCGTTCTGGCGCGCCTGAAAGCCTGTGAACAGCCGGACACGGAGCTCGCAGATCTCTGGCGTGCGGTCCAGGCCGAGCGCTCGAGTGACGAGGCCTTCGAGCGGCGTCGGCTGGAAGCCATGGCGGGCTTCGACCCGGACGCGGCCCCGGAGACCATGCTGGACGAACTGTTGCGACTGGAACAGCGTCTTGGGGCCTCGGCCATCCGCGAATTGGCCGCGGCCTCGCGGCACAACACACTGGGCCACATTCAGGCCCTGGAAGAGGCGCTTCACGCCAGTGGCCTTCGGTACCAGGTCCCGGATGCTGATCGAATGAACCGCGAAGGGGCCGCCCCTCCATGGCAACGGGCGGTCGAAACCGCGCGGGCCGCACGACGAACCTGGGGCCTGGGCGATGGCCCGCTGGACAACACGCAGCTGGCCGCCATCGTGGATCTCCCGCGCGAACAGCTGGAGCCGGCGGCACCCGAGAACGTGCCCTATACCGCGAGCCTGAACGAGGGAGAAGAGGGCGCCCGACTGGTGTTCAGAACGGGGCATCGGCACGGACGCCGTTTCGCGCTCGGGCGCCTGATGGGTGACGCCTTCTACGCACCCGGCGAAGGGCGGATACTGGCGACCGCCACCGATGCCCGTACGGGACGGCAGAAATTCCAGCGCGCCTTCGCGCAGGAACTGCTGTGTCCTTTCGAGGCATTGAGCGAATTTCTGGACCTGCGGGAAGAAGTGGATGCGGGGGGCGATACCAACGCGCCGAACGAGGATCGCATCGAAGATGCGGCGGAATATTTCGATGTATCCCCGCGGGTCGTCCAGAGCACACTCGTCAACCGCAACATTCTGCCGCGAGACACACTGGAAATGTGAACCAGGGGGTGTCCCCCGCGGGAACAGTCCCTGGACCACACCAACCCCTGAGGCCACCCCATGCTCGACACCTACCGCAAAGCACTGGCCCCTTCCGGTTCGCCTGCGAGCAGGCTCCCACGGACCGCGCAGGCCGCCGCAGGAGCGGCCTCGGCCGCGACCCTGCGGGCTTGATTTGCCCCACGATTCGTGGCCCAATCCGCAGTTCGTTCAAGCGGTGAACAACCCCGCGTAGGAGATTCTATGTCTGCGTGCAAGGGTTCGGGGGTCGGTAGTCGGTCTGGTTTTTCATGAGGGCGAAGGCGACGCGGGCGAGTTTGCGAGCCAGGGCATTGAGGGCCTGCGTCGTGGCCAATCCCCGATCGAGACAGCGCTGGTAGTAGTCGCTCCAGGCGGGTTTGGATTTGGCCTGCATGGCCGCCATGTAGAGCAGGCGTCGCAGCTCCGGGTCTCCCTGCTTGGTGAGCCGGCGTCGGCCTCGCTTCTGGCCGGAGTCCCGGACCCGGACATCCATGCCCAGGAAGG
>NZ_KB898001.1:0-16006 GCF_000377325.1 Thioalkalivibrio sp. ALgr3
GGCGAGGAAGTGGAGATCGTGGGTCTGCACGACACGCAGAAGACCACGGTGACCGGCGTGGAGATGTTCCGCAAGCTGCTGGACCAGGGCGAGGCCGGCGACAACGTGGGCGTGCTGCTGCGCGGCACCAAGCGTGACGACGTGCAGCGCGGTCAGGTGCTGTGCAAGCCGGGTTCGATCACGCCGCACACCCAGTTCGAGGCGGAAGTCTACATCCTGAACAAGGAAGAGGGTGGTCGTCACACGCCGTTCTTCAACGGGTATCGGCCGCAGTTCTATTTCCGCACGACGGACGTGACGGGATCGGTCGAGCTGCCGGAAGGCACCGAGATGGTGATGCCGGGCGACAACGTGAAGATGACGGTGTCGCTGATCAGCCCGATCGCCATGGAAGACGGTCTGCGTTTCGCGATTCGCGAAGGCGGCCGCACCGTGGGCGCCGGCGTCGTCTCCAGGATTATCGAGTGATAGACTGAGCAGTCAGCTGGCAGGCCTCCCGCGTTTGCATCCGCTGCAACCGCGGGTGCCTGCCTTCTACGATTACAGGCCAGTAGCTCAATTGGCAGAGCAGCGGTCTCCAAAACCGCAGGTTGGGGGTTCGAGTCCCTCCTGGCCTGCCATCTTTTACGATGGCGGCAAGCACCGGGTGAGACGATTTCATGACTGAACAATCGGAAGGCAGCGGCGCGCTGGATACCGTCAAGCTCGCCGTGGTCGTGGCCTTGCTCGTTGCCGGCGTCATGGGCTTCTACTGGTTCCAGGACGAATCGACCCTCGTGCGCGTGGTCGGTTTGCTTGCTGTCGTGGCCGTGGCTGCCGGGATCGGCATGACCACCTACAAAGGCCGACAGCTGAGCGCCTTTATGGGCAACGCCCGCACCGAAGTGCGCAAGATGGTCTGGCCGACTCGCGTCGAAACGACCCAGACTACCCTGGTCGTGATCGCCGTCGTCATCGTGGTGGGGATCTTCCTCTGGCTCCTGGACATGTTCCTGGGGTGGTCCGTCAGTCGCTTCATCGGATAGGCATCAGGAATCTACCCCATGGCATTACGCTGGTACGTAGTACAGGCATTCTCCGGCTTCGAGTCCCAGGTCAAGCGGTCGCTGGAAGAACGCATCGAGCGCTTCGAGATGCAGGACCATTTTGGCCAGATCCTCGTCCCGACCGAAGAGGTCGTGGAGATGAAGGACGGCCAGAAGCGCAAGAGTGAACGGAAGTTCTTTCCGGGGTACGTGCTGGTCCAGATGGATTTCAGCGACGAGGCCTGGCACCTGGTGAAGGCGGTCCCCCGCGTTCTCGGGTTCATCGGGGGCACGGCGGATCGCCCGGCCCCGATCAGCGAAAAGGAAGCCGAGGCCATCCTCAACCGCATGGAAGAGGGCGCGGAGAAGCCACGTCCGAAGGTCCTGTTTGAAGTTGGCGAGATGGTTCGCGTCATCGATGGGCCCTTCAACGACTTCAATGGTGTCGTCGAAGAGGTCAACTACGACAAGAGCCGTCTGCTGGTGGCCGTCCAGATTTTCGGTCGTTCGACCCCGGTGGAACTCGAGTTCCATCAGGTCGAGAAAAACTGACGCAGTCTGCGTTCAACACCTTGATCGGGGAGCCGCGAGGCGCCTGTACCCGAGGGAGTCAGCATGGCAAAGAAAATCGAAGCCTACATCAAGCTTCAGGTCGGGGCTGGCAAGGCCAACCCGAGTCCCCCCGTCGGCCCCGCACTGGGTCAGCGCGGCGTGAACATCATGGAGTTCTGCAAGGCGTTCAACGCCGAGACCCAGGACATGGAGCCCGGTCTGCCAATCCCGGTGGTGATCACCGTGTATTCCGACCGGTCGTTCACCTTCGTGACCAAGACCCCGCCGGCACAGATCCTTCTGAAGAAGGCCGCCGGAATCCAGAGCGGTTCGGGTGAGCCGAACACCAAAAAGGTCGGGAAGGTCACGCGCGAGCAGCTGGAAGAGATTGCTCGCGCCAAGGAGCCGGACCTGACCGCCGCCGACATGGACGCCGCGGTCCGGACGATCGCCGGCAGCGCCCGCAGTATGGGCATCGATGTGGAGGGTCTCTGAGATGGCGAAGCTGAGCAAACGCATGCAGACGATCCGCGAGAAGGTGGAGCCGACTCGTGCGTATCCCGCCGATGAGGCCTTCTCCCTTCTGCGCGAGCTGGCCACCGCAAAATTCCGCGAGTCCGTCGACGTCGCCGTGAATCTGGGCGTGGATCCGCGGAAATCCGACCAGGTCGTGCGCGGCTCCACGGTCCTCCCGCACGGCAACGGCAAGACCGTTCGCGTGGCGGTGTTCACCCAGGGCGATAACGCCGATGCCGCCAAAGAGGCCGGCGCGGATGTGGTCGGCATGGACGACCTTGCCGAACAGGTCAAGGCCGGTCAGCTCGATTTCGACGTGGTGATCGCCTCGCCCGACGCGATGCGCGTGGTGGGTCAGCTGGGCCAGATCCTCGGTCCGCGCGGCCTGATGCCCAACCCCAAGGTGGGTACCGTGACGCCGGATGTGGCCACGGCAGTGACCAATGCCAAGGGTGGGCAGGTGCGCTACCGCACGGACAAGGGCGGCATCGTCCACTGCACGATCGGCGCGGCCGACTTCGAGGCGGATGCCCTGAAGGACAACCTGAACGCGCTGCTGCAGGATCTGATCAAGATGAAGCCGGCGACCTCCAAGGGCCAGTACGTGCGGGGTGTCACGGTGTCCACGACGATGGGTCCCGGGCTGAAGGTCGACGGCGCCACCCTCAATCTCTGATTCCGCCGTACGCGGCGGAATCCAATGCTTTGGTCGGCTGTCGCGCGAGCGGCACGCCATCCAAGACCGCAGGCGGGCCGTTCGGCGGCGCTTAATATCTCAGCCTGCGCAGATGGTGTCACCCGATTCAGGAATGGCCTGCGACGGGAGCACCTGAGTACCGGTCTCCGGACCGGTTCACGACCATCTCCGGATGGTCTCAACAGAGGAGAGTCAACGTGGCTTTGAATCTCGATGACAAGAAGCAGATTGTCACGGAACTGGCTGCGATTGCTGCCTCGGCGCACTCCGCGGTGGGTGCGGAATATCGAGGTCTCTCGGTCGCGCAGATGACCGAGCTGCGCAAGCAGGCTCGGGAGCAGGATGTTTATCTGCGCGTGGTGAAGAACAATCTCGCCAAGCGCGCGCTGGCGGGCACGGACTTCGAGTGCATGCAGCCCGAGCTGCATGGGCCGTTGGTTCTTGCCTTCAGCCTGGAGGAGCCATCCTCCGCCGCGCGTCTGGTGCGAGATTTCGCCAAGACCAACGATCAGCTGAAAGCACGGATGGTGTCCTTCGGCGGTGAACTGATGGGGGCGAACGATCTCGAACGTCTCGCCAGCCTGCCGACCCGCGAGGAGGCCCTGAGCCAGCTGATGGCCACGATGCGCGCACCGCTCGACAAGTTCGCCCGCACCGTCAACGAGGTGCCCGGCAAACTGGTGCGTACCGTTGCAGCGATCCGCGATCAGAAGCAGGCAGCCTGATCCCGGTTCCTGGAATCCTATTCGCTAGCACATTTCTGAATGCGGGCAGCCCCGCAGGGAGAACCTACTAATGGCCGTTTCGAAAGAAGATATCCTGGAAGCCATCGGCAACATGACGGTCCTCGAAATCGTGGACCTGATTGGCGAGATGGAAGAGAAGTTCGGCGTGACCGCGGCTGCTGCCGTGGCCGCAGCCCCGGCCGCCGCCGGCGATGGTGAAGGTGGCGGCGGTGAAGCCGAGAAGGACGAGTTCGACGTCGTCATGTCCGGCTTCGGCGACAACAAGGTTGGCGTCATCAAGGTCGTGCGCGGCCTGACCGGCCTGGGCCTGAAGGAGGCCAAGGAGATGGTCGAAGGCGTGCCCGCCACCGTGAAGGAAGGCGCGGCCAAGGAAGAAGCCGAGAAGATGAAGGCGGAGCTGGAAGAAGCCGGCGCGTCCGTCGAGCTGAAGTAACAAGGGCGTTACGCCCGTTGTCAGACGTGTCCGTCACGGGCATGCGGAGCTGGCGGCTGCGAGGCCGTCAGCTTCCGCCCGTGGTGGCGCGGATTTATTGCGCGTTGTTCTGCTAGCCCCCGAGGTATTCCATGGCCCTCAGTTATACCGAAAAGAAACGCATCCGCAAGGATTTCGGGAAGCGTCCCCAGATCCTGGACGTTCCGTATCTGCTGGAGACCCAGCTCACCTCCTACCGCAATTTCCTCCAGGAGGACCGGGGTGCGGACAGTCGCGAAGGACTCGGTCTGCACGCGGCGTTTCAGTCGGTATTTCCCATTGTCAGTTATTCCGGTCACGTTCAGCTGGAATATGTCAGTTATCGGCTCGGCGAGCCGGTCTTCGACGTCAAGGAATGCCAGATCCGCGGCGTGACCTATGCGGCCCCGCTGCGAGTGCTGCTGCGGCTGGTGATTCACGACAAGGATGCGCCTGCCGGCTCCACCGTGGTGAAGGAGGTGAAGGAGCAGGAGGTCTACATGGGCGAGCTGCCCCTGATGACCGAGAACGGCACCTTCGTGATCAACGGTACCGAGCGGGTGATCGTCTCCCAGCTGCACCGTTCGCCCGGGGTGTTCTTCGACTCCGACAAGGGCAAGACCCAGGGTAGCTCGCAGAAGCTGCTGTACAACGCACGCATCATCCCGTACCGCGGTTCGTGGCTCGATTTCGAGTTCGACGCCAAGGACGGGGTGTATGTCCGTATTGACCGTCGCCGGAAGCTGCCGGCCTCCATCCTGCTGCGTGCGCTGGGGATGGACACCGAGCAGATCCTGGAGACGTTCTTTGATTTCAATCAGCTCACGCTTGATGAAACCGGCGGTGAGCTGGACCTGATTCCCGAGCGCCTCCGCGGCGAGACGGCCGTGGTGGACATCCGTGACGGTGACCAGGTGATCGTGGAGGCGGGCCGACGCATTACCCCGCGTCACATCCGGGAGATCGAAAAGGCGGGGATCCGCACCCTGCGCGTACCGGACGAGCATCTGGTGGGCCGCGTTCTGGCGCGCACGATCATGGACCCGTCGACCGGCGAGGTGATCGGTAATGCCAACGACGCGCTGACGCAGGATCTGCTGGACCGTCTGCGCGCGGAAGGCATCCATCAGTTCGACACGATCTACACCAACGAGTACGACCACGGGCCGTACATGTCGGACACGCTGCGGCTGGATCCGACACGCACTCAGCTGGAAGCCCAGGTCGAGATCTACCGCGTGATGCGTCCGGGCGAGCCGCCGACCAAGGATGCCGCGGAGAATCTGTTCGCCAACCTGTTCTTCTCGGAAGACCGCTACGATCTTTCGGCCGTCGGCCGCATGAAGTTCAACCGCCGCGTCGGTCGTGATACCGATGAAGGCGAGGGCGTGCTGTCCACGGACGACATCCTCGATGTGCTCAAGGTCCTGATCGATCTCCGCAACGGTAACGGCCGTACCGACGACATCGACCACCTTGGCAATCGTCGCATCCGCTCGGTGGGCGAAATGGCCGAGAATCAGTTCCGCCTGGGGCTGGTCCGCGTCGAGCGCGCGGTAAAGGAACGCCTGACCGTCGCGGAGAGCGAGGGCCTGATGCCGCAGGAGCTGATCAACGCCAAGCCGGTGGCGGCCGCGATCAAGGAATTCTTCGGTTCCAGCCAGCTGTCGCAGTTCATGGACCAGAACAACCCGCTGTCCGAGGTGACCCACAAGCGCCGGATCTCCGCGCTGGGTCCGGGTGGCCTGACGCGCGAGCGCGCGGGCTTTGAAGTGCGGGACGTGCATCCCACGCATTACGGGCGGGTGTGCCCGATCGAGACGCCGGAAGGTCCGAACATCGGTCTGATCAACTCGCTGGCGGTGTATGCGCGGACCAACCGTTACGGCTTCCTCGAGACGCCGTATCGCAAGGTCGAGGACGGGCGGGTGACCGCCGAGATCGCCTATCTCTCGGCCATCGAGGAAAGCCAGTACGTCATCGCGCAGGCGAACGCGGCCATGGACGAGGACGGTCGCCTGACCGATGACCTGGTGTCCTGCCGGCACCAGGAAGAGTTCACGATCTCCTCGCCGGACAAGATCCAGTATATGGATATCTCGCCGAAGCAGATCGTGTCGGTGGCGGCCGCGCTGTTGCCGTTCCTGGAGCATGACGACGCGAACCGCGCGCTGATGGGCGCCAACATGCAGCGCCAGGCGGTTCCGTGCTTGCGCTCGGACAAGCCGCTGGTCGGGACCGGTATCGAACGTACCGTCGCCATCGACTCCGGCTCGGCGATTGTCGCCCGTCGCGGTGGCACCGTGGATTCCGCGGACGCCGGGCGTGTGGTCGTGCGGGTCAATGACGACGAGACCCAGCCGGGCGAACCCGGCGTGGATATCTACAATCTGACCAAGTATTCGCGCTCGAACCAGAACACCGCGATCAACCAGCGTCCGCTGGTGGCCGTTGGTGACGAAATTGCGCGCGGCGATGTGCTGGCCGACGGTTCCTCCACGGACATGGGCGACCTGGCGCTGGGCCAGAACATGATGGTCGCCTTCATGCCCTGGAACGGCTACAACTTCGAGGACTCGATCCTGATCTCGGAGCGTGCGGTTCACGAGGATCGCTATACCACCATTCACATCGAGGAGCTCAACTGCACCGCGCGTGACACCAAGCTCGGGCAGGAAGAGGTGACGGCCGACATCCCCAATGTCTCCGAATCGCTGCTGTCCAAGCTGGACGAGTCCGGTGTGGTGTACGTGGGTGCCGAGGTGAAGCCGGGCGACATCCTGGTCGGGAAGGTGACGCCCAAGGGCGAGACCCAGCTGACGCCGGAAGAGAAGCTTCTGCGTGCGATCTTCGGCGAAAAGGCGTCGGACGTGAAGGATACGTCCCTGCGCGTCCCGTCGGGTGTCGAGGGAACGGTCATCGACGTTCGGGTGTTCACGCGGGACGGCGTCGAGAAGGACGCCCGGGCCAAGTCGATCGAAGAGGACGACATGGCCGCGGTGCGCAAGGACCTGCGGGATCAGCTGCGGATCTACGAGGACGACATCTTTGCGCGGATGGAGAAGCTCCTGGTCAACAAGACCGCCGCAGGCGGGCCCGACGGGCTGGGAGACGGCTCCAGGGTGACGAAGAAATACCTGCAGGGCCTGTCGCGTGACCAGTGGTTCGAGATCCGCCTGCAGGATGACGACGTGAATGCCCAGCTGGAGGACCTCGGGCGTCAGCTCAAGGACCAGAAAACGGCGTTTGACGAAAAGGTCGAGCACCAGAAGGCGAAGCTGGCCGCGGGGGACGATCTGCCGCCGGGCGTGCAGAAGATGGTCAAAGTCTACGTGGCCGTGAAGCGCCGTCTCCAGCCGGGCGACAAGATGGCCGGTCGGCACGGGAACAAGGGCGTGATCTCGATGATCGTGCCGGAAGAAGACATGCCGTTCCTGGATGACGGGACGCCGGTGGACGTGGTTCTGAACCCGCTGGGTGTGCCTTCGCGCATGAACGTCGGTCAGGTGCTCGAGGTCCATCTTGGCTGGGCCGCGAGGGGGCTGGGCGACAAGATCAACCGCATGCTCGAGGCGCAATCCGAGATCGCGAAGCTCCGCGAGTTCCTGGACCGCATCTACAACCACCGTGATCGCAAGGTCAACCTGGACGAGCTCTCGGACAGCGAGATCCTGACCCTGTGCCGGAACCTGCGGGGCGGCGTGCCGATGGCGACACCGGTGTTCGACGGTGCGGCCGAGGAAGAGATCAAGGAGATGCTGCGGCTCGCCGATCTGCCCGAGACGGGGCAGGCGACCCTGTACGACGGCCGGACCGGGGAGGCCTTCGATCGCCCGGTGACGGTGGGCTACATGCATATGCTGAAGCTCAACCACCTGGTCGACGACAAGATGCACGCGCGCTCCACCGGCCCGTACTCGCTGGTGACCCAGCAGCCGCTGGGTGGCAAGGCGCAGTTCGGTGGCCAGCGCTTCGGCGAGATGGAGGTCTGGGCGCTGGAGGCCTACGGTGCTGCCTACACCCTGCAGGAAATGCTGACGGTGAAGGCGGACGACGTGCAAGGCCGCAACAAGATGTACAAGAACATCGTCGACGGCGAGCACCAGATGGAAGCCAATGTGCCCGAGTCCTTCAACGTGCTGATGAAGGAAATCAAGGCGCTGGGCATCAACATCGAGCTCGAGCAGGACTGACCCGCTCCGTTCGCAACGTGATCCGAAGGGGCGCCGTGCGCCCCTCGAAAACTAGCTGTGAGGCAAGTGAATGAAAGACCTCCTGAATCTGTTCAAGCAGCAGACCCAGCCGGAAGAGTTTGACGCCATCCGGATTGGCCTGGCGTCCTCCGACCAGGTGCGCTCCTGGTCGTTCGGCGAAGTGAAAAAGCCGGAGACGATCAACTACCGGACCTTCAAGCCGGAGCGGGACGGGCTGTTCTGTGCCAAGATCTTCGGCCCGGTGAAGGATTACGAGTGCCTCTGCGGCAAGTACAAGCGCCTGAAGCACCGGGGCGTGGTGTGCGAGAAGTGTGGCGTCGAGGTGACCCAGACCAAGGTGCGCCGCGAGCGCATGGGGCATATCGACCTGGCCTCCCCGGTGGCGCATATCTGGTATCTGAAGAGCCTGCCGTCGCGCATCGGCCTGCTGCTGGACATGACTCTGAAGGACATCGAGAAGGTGCTGTACTTCGAGTCCTTCATCGTGACGGACCCGGGCTTCACCACCCTGGAGAAGCGTCAGCTCCTGACCGACGAGGAATACCTCGAGGCGATGGAAGAGCACGGTGACGACTTCACCGCGATGATGGGCGCGGAGGCGGTACTGAGCCTTTTGAAGGAACTGGACCTGCAGTCCGAAGCTGCGCGGATGCGCCAGGAACTGTCGGAGACGGGTTCCGAAACCAAGATCAAGCGGCTCGGCAAGCGCCTGAAGCTGATCGAGTCGTTCCTCGAATCCGGCAACAAGCCGGAATGGATGATCATGGACGTGCTGCCGGTGCTGCCGCCGGACCTGCGTCCGCTGGTGCCGCTGGATGGGGGTCGCTTCGCGACTTCTGACCTGAACGACCTGTACCGCCGGGTGATCAATCGCAACAACCGTCTGCGCCGTCTGCTGGAGCTGAATGCCCCGGACATCATCGTGCGCAACGAAAAGCGCATGCTGCAGGAATCGGTCGACGCCCTGCTGGACAACGGCCGTCGCGGCCGTGCGATCACCGGCACCAACAAGCGCCCGCTGAAGTCTCTGGCCGACATGATCAAGGGCAAGCAGGGTCGCTTCCGCCAGAACCTGCTGGGCAAGCGCGTCGACTACTCCGGCCGCTCCGTGATCGTGGTCGGCCCGACCCTGCGCCTGCACCAGTGCGGCCTGCCCAAGCGCATGGCGCTGGAACTGTTCAAGCCGTTCATCTTCGGCAAGCTGCAGCGCCGCGGCCTGGCGACCACCATCAAGGCCGCCAAGAAGGCCGTGGAGAAGGAAGGCCCCGAGGTCTGGGACATCCTCGAAGAGGTGATCCGCGAGCACCCGGTGATGCTGAACCGCGCCCCGACCCTGCACCGCCTGGGCATCCAGGCCTTCGAACCGGTGCTGATCGAGGGCAAGGCGATCCAGCTGCATCCGCTGGTCTGTGCCGCGTTCAACGCCGACTTCGACGGTGACCAGATGGCCGTGCACGTGCCGCTGTCGCTGGAGGCCCAGCTGGAGGCGCGCACGTTGATGCTGTCCTCCAACAACGTTCTGTCCCCGGCCAATGGCGAGCCCATTATCGTGCCGTCGCAGGACATCGTGCTCGGCCTTTATTACCTGTCGCGGGAGAAGGTCAATGCCCGGGGCGAGGGCATGGTGTTCGCGGACGTGGATGAGGTGCATCGCGCCTACGAGAACGGCAAGGTCGATCTGCATGCGCGCGTCACCGTGCGCATGGAGGATCCGCACGCCGAACATGCCGAGAGCGAGGGCGAGCGTCCGCGCGTGCGTCTGGAAACCACGGTCGGGCGGGCGATCCTGTCGCGGGTCATGCCCCGCGGACTGCCCTTCGAGCTGATCGATCAGGAGCTGGACAAGAAGAGCATCTCGCACCTGATCAATGCCTGCTACCGCCGCCTGGGCCTCAAGGACACCGTGGTGTTCGCGGACCAGCTGATGTATGCCGGTTTCTACTACTCGACCCGTGCCGGCGTGTCTTTCTGCGCGGATGACATGGTCATTCCGGAGGAAAAGCAGCCGATCCTGGAGAATGCCGAGGAGCAGGTGAAGGAGATCGAGGAGCAGTACGCCTCGGGCCTGGTCACCAAGGGCGAGCGCTACAACAAGGTCGTGGACATCTGGGCACACTGTAACGACCAGGTGGCGAAGTCGATGATGGAGCACCTCGGCAAGGAAGAGGTGACGAATCGCGACGGCGAAGTGGTCGAGCAGCGTGCGTTCAACTCCATATTCATGATGGCCGACTCCGGGGCGCGCGGATCCGCGGCGCAGATTCGCCAGCTGGCGGGCATGCGCGGGCTGATGGCGAAGCCGGACGGGTCCATCATCGAGACACCGATCACCGCGAACTTCCGCGAGGGTCTCAACGTCCTGCAGTACTTCATCTCGACCCACGGCGCCCGCAAGGGCCTGGCGGATACCGCGCTGAAGACGGCCAACTCGGGATACCTCACGCGTCGCCTGGTGGACGTGTCGCAGGACGTGGTGGTAACCGAGCCCGACTGCGGTACCGAACAGGGCCTCTTGATGAAGCCGATCATCGAGGGCGGCGATGTGGTCGAACCGCTGCGCGACCGGGTGCTTGGTCGCACGGTGGCGGTGGACATCCTGCGCCCGGGCACGGACGAGGTGCTGGTGCCGAAGGACACCCTGCTCGACGAGGCGATGGTGGATCAGCTCGACGCCGCGGGCGTCGACGAGGTCCTGGTTCGGTCGGCGATCACTTGCGAGACCCGGCAGGGTATCTGTGCCAAATGCTACGGGCGCGACCTGGCGCGCGGCCACGAGGTCAACTCGGGTGAATCGGTGGGGGTCATCGCGGCCCAGTCAATCGGCGAGCCCGGAACCCAGCTGACCATGCGTACGTTCCACATCGGCGGTGCGGCGTCCCGCGCCGTCACGGTCAGTGCGATCCAGGTCAAGAATGCCGGGCACATCCGTCTCCACAACATCAAGACCGTGGAGCACAAGTCCGGCAACCTGGTGGCGGTGTCGCGTTCCGGCGAACTGGGTGTGATCGACGAGGCCGGTCGCGAGCGCGAGCGCTACAAGGTTCCCTATGGCGCGACGATCATGGTCCACGAGGGCAATGCGGTCGAAGCCGGTCAGGAAATCGCCACCTGGGATCCGCATACCCACCCGATCGTGACCGAAGTGGCGGGTACCGTGAAGCTCGCGGATTTCATCGAAAACGTGACGGTGACGAAGGAGACGGACGAGTTCACCGGCCTGTCCTCCAACGTGGTCCTCGATCCCAAGAGCCGGAGCTCCGCGGGCAAGGATCTGCGGCCCACGGTCAAGCTGCTGGACGACGCCGGGAACGAGGTCTACATCCCGGGGACGGACATGCCCGCGCAGTACATGCTGCCGGCCAACGCGATCTTCAACCTGGAAGACAATGCGCGGGTCGAAGTGGGTGACGTCATTGCGCGGCTGCCGCAGGAGTCTTCGAAGACCCGTGACATCACCGGCGGTCTGCCGCGCGTCGCCGATCTGTTCGAGGCGCGCAAGCCCAAGGAGCCGGCGATCCTGGCGGAGCTGTCCGGTACGGTTTCGTTTGGCAAGGAGACCAAGGGCAAGCAGCGCCTCATCATCACGCCGGACCGGGGCGACGCCCACGAGATGCTGATTGCCAAGCAGCGGACCGTTAATGTGTTCGAGGGCGAACGTGTCGAGCAGGGCGAAGTGATCGTGGATGGCGAACTGGACCCGCACGATATCCTCCGCCTGCGGGGCGTCACCGCGCTCGCGGAATATCAGGTGCAGGAGATCCAGGACGTATATCGTCTGCAGGGCGTAAAGATCAACGACAAGCACATCGAAGTCGTCGTCCGCCAGATGCTGCGCAAGGTCAACATCCTGGATCCGGGCGACACCCGGTTCCTGTCCGGTGACCAGGTGGATCGCACTCGTGTCCTCGAGGAGAACGAGAAGCTGTCCGGCGATCAGCAGCCGGCGACCTACGAACGCGTGCTTCTGGGGATTACCAAGGCCTCGCTGGTGACGGAATCGTTCATCTCCGCGGCCTCCTTCCAGGAGACCACGCGGGTGCTGACCGAGGCCTCGACGCGCGGGGCGCGGGACGACCTTCGCGGGCTCAAGGAGAACGTGATCGTGGGTCGCCTGATCCCCGCGGGGACCGGGCTGGCTTATCACAAGGAACGCCGGCGCAGGCGGGCGCTCGAGATGCCGGAGTTCGAAACGGTGGGCGAGAGCGAACCGGAGGCCGAACCGGCCGAAGCGCCTTCGGCAGGGCCGGGCAGCGACGCCGGCGGCGACAGTGGAACATCGGGTGATTCCGCGCAGTGAGGCGGAGTCGAGTTGACAGTCAAGAGGGCGCGCATTAAACTTCCGCTCCCTCGACAGGCCGGTCTCGGCACCGGCCTGTCGTTATTTTTAGGCTAGGAGAAAGGGTTTCATGGCCACGATCAACCAGTTGGTACGAAAGCCGCGCAAGCGGCCGGTCGAGAAGAGCGACGTGCCGGCGCTTCAGGGTTCGCCGCAGAAGCGCGGTGTATGCACCCGTGTCTACACCACCACGCCCAAGAAGCCGAACTCGGCGCTGCGCAAGGTTGCGCGCGTGCGGCTGACCAACGGTTACGAGGTCAGCTCCTATATCGGTGGCGAAGGGCACAACCTGCAGGAACACTCCGTGGTCCTGATTCGTGGTGGTCGTGTTAAGGACCTCCCGGGTGTGCGCTATCACACGGTCCGCGGAAGCCTGGACACCCAGGGCGTGCAGAAGCGCGCGAAGGGTCGTTCCAAGTACGGGACCAAGCGTCCGAAGAAATCCTAACCGTGTTCAAGTCCGGGAACTGAAACAATGTCGAGAAGAGCAGCCGCACCCAAGCGTCACATCCTCCCCGATCCGAAATTCGGGAGCGATCGTCTGGCGAAGTTCATCAATACCGTCATGCGGGATGGCAAGAAGTCCGTCGCCGAGCGGGTCGTCTATGGCGCGCTGGACCAGATCGAGTCCAAGCAGGGTGACGGCCTGGGCGCGCTCGAGCGTGCGCTGGACAACGTGCGGCCGCGGGTCGAGGTGAAGGGCCGCCGGGTCGGCGGTGCCACCTATCAGGTTCCCGTCGAGGTGCGTGCGGTTCGTCAGGACGCGCTGGCAATGCGCTGGGTGGTCGAGGCAGCGCGCAAGCGCGGGGAACGCACCATGGCCATGAAGCTGGCCGGCGAGCTGATGGATGCGGCCGACAGCAAGGGTTCCGCCGTCAAGAAGCGCGAAGACACTCACCGGATGGCGGATGCCAACAAGGCATTCGCGCACTTCCGCTGGTAAGAACGAAGAGGCACCTCAGTGGCACGCAAGACCCCCATCAAGCGCTATCGCAATATCGGCATCAGCGCGCATATCGACGCCGGCAAGACCACGACGACCGAGCGCATCCTGTTCTACACCGGCCTGTCGCACAAGATCGGTGAGGTGCATGATGGCGCCGCCGTGATGGACTGGATGGATCAGGAGCAGGAGCGCGGTATTACGATCACCTCCGCGGCGACGACCTCGTTCTGGTCCGGCATGGCCAAGCAGTTCCCCGAACACCGCATCAATATCATCGATACGCCGGGGCACGTGGACTTCACGATCGAGGTTGAGCGGTCCATGCGTGTGCTGGACGGTGCCTGCATGGTGTATTGCGCCGTCGGCGGCGTGCAGCCACAGTCGGAAACGGTGTGGCGCCAGGCCACCAAGTACGAAGTGCCGCGGATCGCGTTCGTCAACAAGATGGACCGCGCCGGCGCCGACTACGAACGCGTCTACAATCAGATGCGCGAGCGCCTGAAGGCCAATCCCGTGCCGATCCAGATCCCGATCGGTTCGGAAGACGCCTTCGCGGGAGTGATCGACCTGGTGAAGATGCAGGCGATCCACTGGCATGACGACAACTATGGCATCAGCTTCGATTACGGCGAGATTCCGGAGGAGCTGAAGGCCGACGCCGAGAAGTGGCGCGAGAATCTGGTCGAGTCCGCCGCCGAGGCCTCGGAAGAGCTGATGGAGAAATACCTCGGCGAGGGCGAGCTGAGCGAGGAAGATATCAAGGCCGCACTGCGCAAGCGCACGCTGGACCTCGAAATCGTGCCGATGATGTGCGGCTCCGCATTCAAGAACAAGGGTGTCCAGGCGATGCTGGACGCCGTGGTCGAATACCTGCCCTCGCCGGAAGAAGTCAAGGCGATCAAGGGCGTCAAGGCCGGTACGGAAGATCCCATCGAAAAGAAGGCAACCGACGAAGAACCGTTCGCGGGTCTGGCTTTCAAGCTGATGAGCGATCCCTACGTCGGGAGCCTGACGTTCGTTCGCGTCTACTCGGGGGTGGTTAAGGCCGGTGACACGGTGCTGAACACCCAGAACAACCGTCGCGAACGTATCGGGCGCATTCTGCAGATGCATTCGAACAGCCGCGAGGAGATTCCGGAGCTGCGTGCCGGTGACATCGGTGCGGTGGTCGGCCTGAAGGATCTCTACACCGGGACCACGCTTTGCTCGCCCGATGATCCGGTCGAGCTGGAGCGCATGGAGTTCCCGGATCCGGTGATCTCCATCGCGGTCGAGCCGAAGACGAAGACCGACCAGGAAAAGATGGGCATGGCGCTGAACAAGCTGGCGCAGGAAGACCCCTCGTTCCAGGTGCGGACGGACGAAGAGTCCGGTCAAACCATCATTTCGGGCATGGGCGAGCTGCATCTCGAGGTGCTGGTCGATCGTCTGAAGCGGGAATTCAAGGTCGAGGCCAACGTGGGGCAGCCGCAGGTCGCGTACCGCGAGACCATCACCAAGTCGATCGAACAGGAAGGCAAGTTCGTCAAGCAGTCCGGCGGGCGTGGTCAGTATGGTCACGTCTGGCTGCGGATCGAGCCGCAGGAGCCGGGCGTCGGCTTCGAATTCAAGAACGAGATTGTCGGTGGCGTGGTTCCGAAGGATTACGTGCCGGCAGTGCAGAAGGGTATCGAAGAGCAGATGCGTAATGGCGTGCTCGCCGGGTACCCCATCGAGGATGTCAAGGTCAGTCTCTTCGACGGCTCCTACCACGATGTCGACTCGAACGAGAACGCCTTCAAGGTCGCGGCCTCCATGGCCTTCAAGGAGGGGGCCCTGCGCGCCGGGGCGGTGCTGCTCGAGCCGATGATGAAGGTCGAGGTGGAGACCCCCGAGGAGTACATGGGTGACGTGATGGGCGACCTTAACGGCCGTCGGGGCCTGGTGCGCGGCATGGAAGACGTGGCCGGCCAGAAGCTCCTGCATGCGGAAGTCCCGCTGTCGGAAATGTTCGGGTACTCGACCCAGCTCCGCTCGCTGACCCAGGGCCGCGCGACGTATTCGATGGAATTCGAGAAATACTCGGAGGCGCCGGCCCAGATCGCCGACGCCGTGGCCCGCAAGGCGTCCTGATACCGCCATTCCGTAGAGAACGATTTAAGAGGTCTTAGCTGTGTCCAAGGAAAAGTTCGAACGCAAGAAGCCGCACGTGAATGTGGGGACGATTGGTCATGTGGACCACGGGAAGACGACGCTGACGGCGGCGTTGACGGTGGTTCAGGCGAAGAAGTACGGCAGCGATGCGCGTGCCTTTGACCAGATTGACAACGCGCCGGAAGAGAAGCAGCGCGGTATCACGATTGCGACGGCGCACGTGGAGTACGAGTCGGACACGCGCCACTACGCGCACGTGGACTGCCCGGGTCACGCGGACTATGTGAAGAACATGATCACCGGTGCGGCGCAGATGGACGGCGCCATTCTGGTGGTTTCGGCGGCGGACGGTCCGATGCCGCAGACGCGGGAGCACATCCTGCTGTCGCG
>NZ_KB898002.1:0-14451 GCF_000377325.1 Thioalkalivibrio sp. ALgr3
GGATGTCCGGGTCCGGGACTCCGGCCAGAAGCGAGGCCGACGCCGGCTCACCAAGCAGGGAGACCCGGAGCTGCGACGCCTGCTCTACATGGCGGCCATGCAGGCCAAATCCAAACCCGCCTGGAGCGACTACTACCAGCGCTGTCTCGATCGGGGATTGGCCACGACGCAGGCCCTCAATGCCCTGGCTCGCAAACTCGCCCGCGTCGCCTTCGCCCTCATGAAAAACCAGACCGACTACCGACCCCCGAACCCTTGCACGCAGACATAGAATCTCCTACCGATCGGGCACGGGGCGGATCGGGGCCCATTTGCTTGACGGTCGGGTGGCTTGGCCGGAGACTGTTGGGCTTTCCAATGATGAGGGTTTGCCCCGATGAGCCAGTCCGAAGTGAAGACCGAGGAGAAGAAACAGCATTTTGACGACATCTACGTCGCCGAGACGCCGGTGCCGTTCAAGGAGCGCATCATCGATGCGCTGGACTACATCTCCGACGACTTCAACCGCCAGACCTTCGACCGGCTCATCCTGCCGTGGGCCGAGCAGCAGGCCGCCGACGGCCGCACCCTCAACTACGTCGACCTGGCCTGCTGCTTCGGCAACACCACGATGGCGGCGGTGCACAACATGACCGTGGACGAGATCCGCGAGAACTGGGCCTCGGAGACGGTCTGCAACACCATCAGCAAGCCGCGCCGCCTGCCGATGCACACCACCGGCATCGACATCTCCGAGAACGCCCTGGCCTACGGTCAGCGTGCCGGCCTGTTCGACGAGACCCATGCGGCCGACCTGAACAATCCGGCCCCGGAGACCCGCGACGCGATCGAGAAGTCGCTGGAAGAGGCGGACATCCTGCTATCCACCGCGTCGCTGGTGTACCTGGATCCGCCGGCCATCGCGTCGCTGCTGGATGCGTTCCGCCGTGGCGAGGGCGAAGGTTACCTGCTGGTGAACTTCCTCAACCCCTTCGCGCTGGAGAAGGCCGACGAGACCAAGCGCATGCTGCTGGACCGCTTCGAGTTCGTGGGCAGCACCGCCAGCCGTCACCGCCGCATGTCCGAGCTGGAGCAGGAAAACTATCCGGGCGAGGAATGGGCGCTGCTGGAGATCTGGGTCCTGCGCCGCAAGGCCTGATACCCCGCCTCGCGCCCCGGGTCACCGGGGCACGAGGCCGTTCTGTTAGCAAGGGCCATTACAGGAGGACGACGCGGTCGCGTCCGCCCTCCTTGGCCTGATACATCGCCTGATCGACCCGCCGCGTGATCGCGCGTGGCGTGTCGTTCGGCTGGCGCTCGGTCACCCCGAAGCTGGCGGTCACCGCCGGTGCATCCGGCAGATCCAGCTGCGCGATCGAACGACGCAGTTTCTCCGCCGCCGCGGCGGCACCCTCGCCGTCCGTCTCCGGCAGCACGATCAGGAACTCCTCTCCGCCCCAGCGCCCCAGCAGGTCCTGTTCGCGCAGCTGGGCATCCACCGTGCGGGCCACCGCCTTGAGCACCACATCACCGGCCTCGTGTCCGTGTTTGTCGTTCACCGCCTTGAAGTGGTCGATGTCGAACATGATCAAGGCCATCGGCCGCTGATAGCGATCACAGCGGTCCAGCTCGGCCTCCAGACGGTTGCCCAGGGTCAGGCGGTTGGCCAGCCCGGTCAGCCAGTCGGTCTCGGCCAGACGCCGCACTTCGTCCTCCATGCGCACGCGTTCGGTCACATCCTTGCCGAAGGCCACGAAATGCGTGATCTCGCCGCAGTCATCGAAGATCGGGGTGATGGTCTGCTCCAGATGGACCTTCTCGCCGTCCGGTCGCCGGTTCACGAACTCGCCCCGGAAGCCCTCGCCCCGGCGCAGCCGCTCCCACATCGTGGTAAAGAACTCGTCGTCGTGCTCCTCGGACTTGAACAGCGCCGGTGTCGCCCCGATGACGCTGTCGGCATCGAAGCCGCTGAGATCCAGGAAGGCCGTGTTGGCGAACACGATGACGCCCTCGGGATCGGTGATCAGCACCGGGTCGCCGGAGGCCTCCAGCGCGGCGGACAGCAGCCGCAGCTGCTCCTCGCGGCGCCGGTCCTCGGTCACGTCGCGCTGCACCGAGACGAAATGCGTGATGCTTTCGTGCTCGCCCCGGGCGCGCACCGGCGAGATGTGCCAGCGTACGCTGTAGGGCTCGCCATCCTTGCGGTAGTTGATGGTCTCGGCATCGAAGCCCTCGCCGCGTTCCAGCGTCGCCCGCAGGTCGTCCAGCACCGCGCGGGAGGTCTTCGGCCCCTGCAGGATACGCGGGGTCAGGCCGAGGACCTCGTACCGGTCATAGCCCGTCATCTCCTCGAAGCCACGGTTCACGTAGACAATGCGCGGCCCCGCTTCGAGGTCGGCATCGGTGATCAGCACGCTGTGCGCGGTGTCCTCGATCGCGGCATTGAGCAGCTCGAGCCGCGCGAGACCCTGCGGGATATCCAGTGAACCGGGGGGCGTCACCGGCTTCAGACCTCGTCCAGCATGCCGAGGATCGAGCCCACGATGTCGCTGGTGGTGACGATGCCCTCCAGCTGGTTGCCCTCCAGCACCACCAGGCGGCGCACGTCCATGTTGACCATCATCCGCGCCACGTATTTGACGTCCATCTCCGCGGGCACGGTGATCACCGGCTTGGTGGCCACGTCGTACACGTTGGCCAGGTCGATGTCGCCCTCTTCGGCCACGATGGTCTTGAGGATGGTGGTGTAGGTGATGATGCCGTAGGCATCGTGCGGGTGCTGCTTGTCCACCACCAGCGAGCGCACGTTGTTGTCGCGCATCAGCTGCATGGCCTCGCGCAGCGGGGCCAGCGGGGCCACGGTGATGACTTTCTCGGTCAGGATGTCGCGAACCAGCATGAAGTCTCCCTCCGGTCGGAGTTGGGGTCAGATTTCGTCCTTGACCTGTTCCTCGAAGCGGTCGATCTGCCGCCGGTCAATGCCCGCCAGATGTGAGATGTCCGTGATGAAGGCCACCCCGCGCGGGTCTTCGTCCAGCCCAAGCTCGCGGAACAGTGATTTCAGCACCGTCAGCGCGAGGCGCTTCTCCAGAATCCACAGCAGCACCGACTGGCTGCCCTCGTAGGTCATGCCGAGAAAGGTCTTGCGCGCCTCCGCGCCGATGCCGCGCGCATCCATGATGGTCACGCCGGCGGCACCGGCCTCGCGCGCCGCATCCACGGCCTTTTGTTCCAGTTCGTCGGGCAGCACCGCCACCAGGGCCGAGAATCTCATGCCGTGTCCCTCCTGTCCTTGCGGATCAAGCGTTCGTACAGATCGACCGCGATGGCATAGAGCATCACGGTCACGATGGGGAAGATGGACGCGAACGCGATCAGGCCGAAGCCGTCGATCAGCACGTTGCGTCCCTCCAGATGCGTCGCCAGTCCGATCCCCAGCGCCGTCACCAGCGGCACCGTGACCTCCGAGGTGGTCACCCCTCCGAGGTCGAATGCCAGCGCCACGATGTCCTTGGGTGCGAGGATGGTCAGCACGATGACCAGGACATACCCGGCCATGATGTACAGGTGGATGGAGTCCCCGCTGAGGATGCGGTGCACCCCGATGGTGATGCCCACGGCCACCCCCAGCGCCACCAGGATGCGGATGGCGCTGCCCTTCAGCGAGCCCTTGGCCGCTTCCTCCGCCTTCTGGCCGATGGCGATCAGCGCGGGTTCCGCCATCGTGGTCGCAAAGCCGATCGCAAACGCGAACAGGTACACCCACACGAACCGGTCGTTGGCGATCAGCTGCTCCGCCATGCTCTCGCCGATCGGGAACAGGCCCAGCTTGAGCCCGACCACGAAGGCATACAGGCCGAACACCACCAGGGCGAAGCCGAAGATGACCCGCGGCAGATACGGAATGTGCTTGCGCAGCACGAAATACTGGAACACCACGATCACGCCGATGATGGGCGCGACGTCGCGCAGCATCAGCAGCAGGTCCATGCCCATGGCGCTAAGGAAGTGGCGTTCCTCGCCCGCCCCGGGCAGATCCGTGTCGGTATCCATGGCCGCTCCGTCGCCGGCGCCGGGTGCCGGGCCGTCGATGTCGGCCCCGGCGAACACCACGATGCCGTAGAGCTGCACCGTGATCATCGGCACCATCACGGCCAGCGCCACCAGGCCGAAGCCGTCGCGCAGCGGGTTGCGCCCGGCCAGCGACGCGGCCAGCCCCAGCCCCAGCGCGGCCACCAGCGGCACGGTCACGATGTTGGTGGTGACGCCGCCGGAGTCGTAGGCCAGGCCCACGATCTCCTCGGGCGCGAAGAAGGTGACCAGCACCACCAGTACGTAGCCGGTGAGGATGTACCAGTGAAGCGGGTGGCCGAGCACGGTGCGGAGGATACCCAGCGCCACCACCGCGCCCACCGACAGCGCCACGATCAGGCGCAGGATGAAGCCCTGGATGTGCCCCTCGGAGATGACCTCCGCCTGCTCCGCCACGGCGATCAGCGCCGGCTCCGCGATCACCGTGGCAAAGCCCAGGGTAAAACCGAAGGCCATCAGCAGGATCAGCGAGCCGCGCCGCGCCAGCGCGTTGGAGAGGTTCTTGCCGATGGGGAAGATCCCCATCTCCAGCCCCTGCAGGAACAGCGCCACCCCGAAGACCACGATCACCAGACCGATGGCCATGGACAGCACGCCCTCGGGCACCGTCTGCAGCACGAACATCTGGAACACCGCCACCACGATCACGATGGGGGCCAGGTTGCGAGCGGCGTGGCCAAGGGTATGGAGGAAATTCATGCGCGGATTCCCGTCTGCACTCGGCGCAGAGCATACACGACCCGGTCCCGGTACAGGCCATACGCAAACGAACGGATCGAATCGCGATGCCTGCGGTCACAGCAACATGGACTCACTCGCACCCCCCTTCCGCGCCGTGGTGATCGGGGCCACCGGCGGCCTCGGCCGCGCCTTCGTCACCCACCTGGAGAACGACCCGAACTGCGCGCGGGTCGTGGCGCTGGGCCGCTCCACCGATCCGCCGCTGGAGCTCACCGACGAGGACAGCATCCGCCACGCGGCCGCATGGCTGACGGAGCAGGCGCCTGACTGGGACCTGATCATCGACGCCACCGGAGTGCTCACCATCGACGGCCACCGGCCGGAGAAGCGCCTGCGCGAGCTCGATCCGGCGGTGATGACGCAGGCCTTCGCGGTCAATGCCATCGGCCCGGCGCTGATCTTCAAGCACTTCGCGGGGCTGCTGCCGAAGGACCGCAAGGCGGTGCTAGCGACGCTGTCGGCGCGCGTGGGCTCCATCGCCGACAACCACTCCGGCGGCTGGCTGAGCTATCGCGCCTCCAAGGCCGCGCTCAACCAGATCGTGCGCACCGCCGCGCTGGAGATGCGCTTCAGCCACCGCCGCGCGGTGGTGGCCGCACTGCAGCCCGGCACGGTGGAAACCCCACTGTCGGAGCCCTACCGCGCCCGCGCCCCCGAGGTGCTGACGCCGGAACGCGCGACCGGCGCGCTGCTGGAGGTGCTGGACGGCCTCGGTCCCGAGGACTCCGGCGGGCTGTTCGACTTCGAACGCCAGCGCCTGCCGTACTGATCGGGCCGGGAGTTCAGTCCGCCAGCGAGCGCCAGGGCCCCGGCACCGGCCACAGCCCGCGCGCCACCGGCTCGCCATCGTCCTGCAGCAGGTAGCTTGCCTGCGCGCGGTGTCGCAGCGCACCCGCCAGCGCGCGCCGCTCACTGGCCGAGTCGGCCGCAATCACGGTGATGCCGCTCTCGGGCACGGTCCAGGCCAGGGCCCCGACATCCGATCCGGCATCGAGCAGGTCGTCCGTATCCGCGTGCGCCTCCTGCGGGCGCGTCGGCAGTCCGCGGTCGCCCAGCCATTCAGCGACCGCCGCGCGCGAACCCAGCAGCACCCGCGGGGCATCGATGTCCACATCGGCATCCGGGTCGACCGTCTCCGGCACCCGGCCCAGCCACGGCGCCAGTTCCGCCGGGGCGGCGCCGTCCGGGGCGATCACGCGGGTCGCGGGATCCAGCTGCGCCTCGCGCAGGATGCGCGGATATTCATCCGCACCCAGCTGCCGGAATACCCGCCAGTCAGGGTCCACGGCGATGCGCGCCGGCCGCGCGTCGGTGGTCAGTGCCAGCTCCAGATCGGTCGCGGCCTCCTCCAGATCCACCCAGTGCGTCTCCCGGCCCTCATCCTCCGCGAACTCGACCACCAGCGGCACGCGCACCCGCCACGGATGATCGGCATCGGCCTGTTCCAGGCGGCCGGTCACGCCCCAGCGCCCGCCATCGTCACGGGCCTGCACCTCGGTCAGTTCGACGCGCGGCGCGCCGACCCGCCCGATCCACTGCTCGAAGAACGGCTCCAGGTCATCGTCCGTCGCCGCGTCCACGGCCGCGATCAGATCCGGCCAGGCGGCTTCCCGATAACGATATTCCGCGTAGAAATCGGCCAGCCCCGCATGCAGCGCCTCCTCGCCGATGCGGTCCTCCAGCATCCGCCACAGCATCGCGCCGCGGTGATAACCGGCGATGCGGTCGGCCCCGGCATTGCCGCCGACGAACTCGCCATGCGGGTAATCCTCGCCTGCCGGCAGGGCGGCGTAGTCACGCAGCCACTGGCCCCGCTCCTCGCGTGCCTCGCCGCGTTCGTCTGCGAACCGGTAATCGGCCATGAAGGTGGTAAGACCCTCGGTCCAGTTGCCGTGGCGGCGATCCGCGTACACCCCGGTGCCCCACCAGTTGTGCAACACCTCGTGGCCCAGCGAGGTGTGCGGGATGAACGGCAGCGGGATCACCTGCTCGCCCAGCAGGGTGAATCCGGAGAAGGCCAGGCCCACCGGCGCCGGGCTGGCCGCCACGGTGAAGCTGTCGAAGGCATACGGCCCGAGCAGGTCGCTGAAGCGCTCGAGGTATTCCACGGTCTTCTCGCGGTAGGTCGCGCCGAACGCGCCCTCCAGCTCCGCCGGGAACAGGGTGCGCACCTCCACGCCATCGGCGGTCTCGCTGCGCCCCTCCTCCCAGGGGCCGCTGGCCAGCGCCAGCGCACGCCCGCCGGGATGCTCGAACACCGCGCGGGTCACGCCCTCCGCGTCCGCGTCCCCGGTGGCCGCGTCTTCAGCGGCCTCCTCGCGCCACGACCCGGAGGCCACGACGCGATGGCCATCGGCCGCAAGCACCTCCAGGCGCACCGGCGCGGGTTCGGCCTCCGGCTGCCGCGGATACCAGGCGGCCCCCGCCGGCAGGAAGCCGCCGGCCGCGCCGAGGAACCCGCCCCCGGGTCCGGCGTCCTCCGGGGCCTGCAGCCGGGCACGGTATTCGATGACCAGCGGCCCGCGTGCGACGTCCCCGGCGACATCCCCGTCGCCATCGAGCGTCACCTGCAGGTATCCCGCGTCGCTGTGCTCGTGGTTCAGCGCGTGCCCGCCCCGCTCCACGGCGTCCACCCGCAAACCGCGTGCGAAGCGAAAGCGCAGCTCCCCGTCCGCGTCTTCCAGCATCGCGGCGGGCAGGCTCAGACGACCCTGCAGCCGCTGCTCGGCGGGGAACAGTTCGATCGTCAGCTCGCGGGCGGGCGGTTCGCCGGCGACGACCGGTGCCGCCCACCCCGCAAGGGGCACGCTCAGCAGGCACGCCAGCGCGGTGGTGCCGGGACGATTGTGCCCCGGGGTACGCCGCAGGCGGGCCATCAGTGACCGTTCCCCGCGGCCGGCCGCGCCCCCGCGCTCTCCTGCCAGGGGAAGCGCGCGATCACCTGTTGGCGCTCGCCGTTGCGTTCCAGCACCAGCGGCAACCAGGTGCCCGGGGTCACGGCCTGAACGATGCGCTGCAGATCGGCCGGCGTCTCCACCGCGCGGCCACCGGCCTCGACCAGACGGTCGCCGCTCTCGATGCCGGCGGCGCTGGCCACCGAATCGGGCATCACGCCGCGGATCTCCACCCCGTCGCCCTCTTCGGGGCGCTGCATTTGCACCCCCAGGATCGGGGTCAGCGGCTGGAAGCGCTCGCCGCCCTGCACGCCGAACACCGCCCGCGCCAGCTCCGGGTCCTGCCCCGTACACGCCCCGTCGCTCTCGCGCGGCAGCAGTACCGGAGCGTTGGCCACGCCCAGATCCGCCAGCTGGTGCGGCACGCCGTGGCCGTATTCCAGATGGCCGGAGCCGATGATCCCGACCACCAGCGGCGGCTGGTCACCGCCCGCCTCGATCACCCCGGCGATGGCCGCGGCCATCATCCGGTCCCAGGCCAGCTGCGTGCCAATGAACGCATCGCTGCCCCCCGGTGCGGCCGGATGGCGCGCCAGCACCTCCTCCAGGTATTCGCGATAGGCCTCGGCGGGTTCGGCCGGGGCAGAGACCCCGTCGCGCTCGTCGGCGGGCACGCTGTCCCAGCCCTCGTGCCCCAGACGGCGCACCAGATCGCGCTCGGCGTTCAGCGCCACCAGCGGGACGTCGTGCACCCGCGCGAAATGCAGGATCGGCCAGTACAGCCGCGGGTTGAAACCCCAGTGCTCGTACCAGTCGCTTTCCTGCAGGAACTGTTCCTCGTCCAGTTCACCCGCCACCCAGTCATCCAGCACCGGCTGCGCCGAGCGCGGCAGCATCTCCAGGCCGATCACCATATCCGGGCGCTGACCGTGCAGCGCCGCCAGGGTCCCGACCTGCCAGCGATGGTGGTCCATGCGGTTGTGGGTTTCGCCCAGCAGCACCGCATCGGCGCCGGCCAGTTCGGCGAACAGCTCCGCGGCATCCACGTCCTCGCCCTCCGGCGTGGCCCACTGTCCGGGCTGCACACAATCCGCGCCCGACGGCACATCTGCATGGGGTGCAGAGGCCCCCAGAGCGAACACGGTGGCCGTCAGGGCCAGCAACGACGGCGCCACGAGGGTCCGCCACTCACACTTCGGAAACAGCCTCATCAAGCTTCTCCAGCCAGAATACGCAATGTCCATTGGGACCGGCCCCGCACCCGAGCGTTCCGGCCCGCGCTCGGCCTACAACCCCATCCGGGACCCGGAGGACCACGATGCGATTGAGCGAAGACCAGCGTAAAACGATCCACCACACCGCCCGCGAACTGTTCGGGGACTGTACCGTTTATCTGTTCGGATCGCGCGTCGACGATGCGGCCCGCGGTGGCGATATCGACCTGCTGGTGGAAACGCCCCGCCCGGTGGAAAACCGGGCGGCGATGGCGGCCCGCTACACGGCTCGCCTGCAAAGGGCGCTCGGCGATCAGCACATCGACGTCCTCATCGTCGATCCCAATACCCGGCACCAGCCCATCCACGACCGTGCGCGCGAACAGGCGGTTGTTCTGTGGCACTGAACCCGGATCCGGGAGGAGTTCGCCGAGGCACTGCAGCGGGCGCTCGAACTCGTGGCCCTGCTGGAACAAACGCGCGACCGCCTGGAACGGGCTGCACAGCATCTGCTGCCGAACCCTCCCGACCCAGCCGCTGCGCGCCCGTAGGAGCCTGCTTGCAGGCGAACAGGGCCGGACGGGCGTGCACATGGATCCGCGTTTCCCTAAGCTGGGAAGCATGGACGCGCCCCCGAATCCCGACCCGTCTCCGGCCGCTCGCGAGCGGCTGAACGCCACCCTCGGCCTGCTGCGCTCGCTGGCGATCTACCGGCGCCCCGGGCGCCAGCGGGCCCTGCGCCGGCTGTACCGTCCGTTCATCGGGCGCGACGACCGGGTGTTCGACATCGGCGCCCATCTGGGGGATCGCACGCTGGCCTTCTCCCGCCTCGGCGGCCACGTGATCGCGGTCGAGCCGCAGCCCGTGCTGCGCCGCTGGCTCGAGCGCGGGCCCGGCCGCCGGCGCAACGTAACCGTGCGCGGCGAGGCGGTGGGCGCCGAACCCGGCACGGCCGACCTGTACATCAGCCACCGGACTCCCACGGTCTCCACGCTGTCTCCGCGCTGGACCGACGAGCTGCCGCGGCGCAATGACGGCTTCCGCCGCGTTCGCTGGGAAGATCATGTACAGGTGCCGGTCGTCACCCTCGACGATCTGATCGCCGAATACGGTCTGCCGGCATTCTGCAAGATCGACGCCGAAGGTTATGAAGTCGAGGTGCTGTCCGGGCTGTCACAGCCGATCCCGGCGCTGTCACTCGAGTTCGTCGCCGGCGCGCTGGACATCGCGATTGCCGGCATGGAACGCCTGGCCGAGCTGGGCGACTACGAATTCAACGTGATCGCCGGCGAGCAGCGCGAGTACCGCTTCGCCCGCTGGCAGGACCGGGGCCGGGTGCGGCTGTGGCTGGAGGCCCACGCCGCGGATTACGGCTCCGGCGATCTCTACGCCCGCCTGCGCATGCCGCATGCCCGATCCTGACGCACCCCGCCCCCTGCCCCGCTGGCAGGACCTGACCACCGCCGAGGCCGCCGAACTGGCCGGCCGCGACCCGGTCGCCGTGCTGCCGCTGGCGGCCATCGAACAGCACGGGCCGCATCTGCCGCTGGACACCGACCTGCGCATCGGCGAGGGCCTGCTGCAGGCGGCGTGGGCGCAGCTTCCCGCGGATTTCCCCCTGCTGGCCCTGCCGCCACTGACGATCCTGGCCAGCCCCGAACACGCCCGCTTCGCCGGCACCCTCAGCCTGACACCGGAGACCGCCATCCGCGTGCTGGTGGAAACCGGCCGGGCCGTGGCCGGCGCCGGCGTGCGCCGCCTGGTGCTGCACAACAGTCACGGCGGCAACCGGGCGGTGGCCGACACCGCGGCGCTGGAACTGCGTCGCCGGCAGCGCATGCTGATCGTGCGGCATCACTATTTCCTGCAGGATCCGCCGTCGCAGATCGGCATCCCGGCCGCGGAATGCCGCCATGGCCTGCACGGCGGGCGCATCGAGACGGCGATGATGCGCCATCTGGCGCCCGCCAGCGTGCGCGACGCCGAGGCCCGCCACGCGGGCTCGCTGGGCGAGGAGCTGGAGGCCTCGCTGGAGGTCCTGCGCCCGGAGGGTCCGGCCGGATTCGCCTGGCTGGCCGGCGACCTCAACCCCGCCGGCACCACCGGGAATGCGGCAGCGGCCACCGCCGCCGAGGGCGCGGCCCTGGTGGACCACTACGCCACCCACCTGGCCGCCGCCCTGCGCGACGCCCGCGCCTTCCCCCTGGACCGGCTCGCGTGAGCCCTCCGGAAACTGCGGAATTGTCCCGGCCGGCGGGCAACGGTCTACCATCACGAGCATGAGCGCCGTAACCACCCCTCAGCCCGGTCTGGCCGCCGTGATCGACACCCTGCGCGAGCAGCTGCCGCCGGAGGCGCTGATCGTCGAGGAAAGCGAGCGCCGTGCCTACGAATGCGACGGCCTCTCGGCCTTTCGCGAGGTCCCCGGCGCGGTCGCCCTGCCCGCCAGCATGGAACAACTCCAGCTGTGCCTGACGGCCTGCCGCGAGCACGGCGTGCCGGTGGTGCCACGCGGCGCGGGCACCGGCCTGTCCGGGGGCGCGCTGCCCAGCGCCGAGGGCCTGCTGCTGTCGATGGCACGCTTCAACCGCATCCTCGAGATCGACGCCGACAACCGCTGCGCGGTGGTCCAGCCGGGCGTACGCAACCTCGCGATCTCCGAGGCCGCGGCACCTGCCGGGCTGTACTACGCCCCCGACCCCTCGTCGCAGATTGCCTGTTCCATCGGCGGCAATGTGGCCGAGAACGCCGGCGGCGTGCACTGCCTGAAATACGGCCTCACGGTCCACAACGTGACCGGGCTGGAGTTCGTGACCCTGGACGGCGAGGTCATCCGTGTCGGCGGCAAGACCCTGGATACCGAAGGCCCGGACCTGCTGGCCTTCCTGATCGGTTCGGAGGGTATGCTGGGGATCGTCACCGAGGTCACCGTGCGCCTGTTGCCGCGCCCCGAACGCACCCAGGTGCTGATGGCGAGCTTCGACGACGTGGAGACCGCCGGCGCCGCGGTCGCCGGCATCATCGCCGCCGGGCTGATCCCCGCGGGCCTGGAGATGATGGACAACGCCGCGATCCGCGCCGCCGAGGACTTCGTCCATGCCGGCTATCCGGTGGATGCCGCGGCCATCCTGCTGTGCGAGCTGGACGGCAGCAACAGCGAGGTCTCCGAGAGCGTGATGTTCGTGCGCGAGAAGCTACTGGGGCTGGGCGCCCGCGAGGTCCGCACCGCGCAGGACGACGCCGAGCGCGCGCGCTTCTGGGCCGGGCGCAAGGCCGCCTTCCCCGCCGCCGGCCGCATCTCGCCCGACTACTACTGCATGGACGGCACCATCCCGCGCCACCAGCTCGGGTACGTGCTCGAACGCATCGATGCGCTTTCCACCGAACACGGCCTGGGCGTGTGCAACGTGTTCCACGCCGGCGACGGCAACCTGCACCCGCTCATCCTCTACGACGCCAGCCAGCCGGGCCAGATCGAGACCGCCGAGACCTTCGGCGAGGCGATCCTGGAGCTGTGCGTGGCGGTGGGCGGCACGGTCACCGGCGAGCATGGCGTGGGGGTGGAAAAGCTGGACGGCATGTGCGTGCAGTTCGCCTCCGCCGAGCTGGAGCAGTTCCATGCCCTGCGCCGCGCATTCGACCCCCACGGTCTGCTGAACCCCGGCAAGGCGGTGCCCACGCTGGCACGCTGCGCCGAATTCGGCCGCCAGCACGTGCGCTCGGCGCAACCACCGCACCCGGACCTGCCCCGGTTCTGATCATCACGGCCGATCCCCCCGACAACCCGACCCGGAATCCGCGCATGGAAGCCCCGAATCCCCGCCCGCCGCAGCACACCGAGCCCGGCACCGACGCCTTCTCCGGCGCCGTCCGTTCGCTGATGGACGCGCTGTACGCCATAGCCCCGCTGGACACCTGGCTGCTGACCCGGGTCGAAGGACGCGACTGGATCATCCTGCACGCCCTGGATCAGGGCGACACGATCACCCCCGGCATTGTCCTCGACTGGCACGGCTCCTGCTGCATCCACATGGCCTGCGGCGACGCCCCGTCCATCGCCCCGGATACGAGCGGGATCCCGGTCTATCGCGACGCGCCGGTGAACCACCAGCTCCCGGTGGGCGCCTATGTCGGTTTTCCGCTGCACGACCGCGACGGGAACCTGTTCGGCACTTTGTGCGGCGTGCATCCCGAGCCCGTGGACCCGCAGCTCCACGACCGCTACACCGCCCTGGAGGCCCTGGCCGGCACCGCGGGCCACCTGCTGGCCCTGCAGCGCGAAAACGACATCCTCGACCGCGAACGCCAGGCCACGGCCCTGCTGCCCGGCTCCGATCCGGTGAGCGGCACCCTGAACCGACGCGGCTGGGACATGGCCCTGGAAGGCGAGGAAGAGCGCTGCCAGCGCAACGGGCAGCCCTGCGCGGTGGTCCTCGCCGAGGTCACCGATCTGGAGGCCATCAACCGGGAGGCGGGCATCGGCCAGGGCGACCGGCTGCTGGCAGAGCTCGGACCGATCCTGCAGGGCCTGCTGCTCCCCGGCGACCGTGTGGCGCGTATCGCCGGCAACCGGTTCGGCCTGCTCCTGGTGGACACCGGCCCCGACGCCCTGGAACGACGCCACGCCGAGATCCGCACGGCCCTGCGGGACCATCACCCCGCGATCGAAACCGGCCGCGCCCTGCGCCACCCGGGCGAGGGCCTGCAGCACACTCCCCACCTCGCCGAACGCGACCTCCTGCGCCAGCGCCACACCCGCTGAACCGGCTCAGTCCAGCCGCTCGAAGGTCTCCCCCATGGTGTCCGGCGGAGGATAGGCCCTGGATATGAGCAGGTGGGCGCCCACATCGACGCATTGCTGGACAGCGCGCGCCAGATTCAGGGCGATGATGTCCTGGGCATCCGGATCGGACGCCAGTTCATCGGGATTGCCCGGGCAACGCCGGGCCACGCGCTCGACGCAGTAGCGCAGGGTCTCGATCTTCTGTTCGATCACCCGTTGATCCATGCATCCCTCCGCGCGGCGAGGATGCGATCACGATATGGCAGGAAATCGGCCTGATCGAACAGATGGCGGGTCAGGAAGCGGGCCTGGGCCTCGTCACTGCCCCACAGGCGCACGCCGGTGGTCATGATCTGCCCGAGCAGCGGCTCGCCGGCGCGGGTGAGATCGACAAGGTCGACGGGGCGACCGGCGGCCAGGGCCAGCTCGTCGATGAGCCGGATGCGGGCTTCCACGTCCAGCGGGGCACCGGCGCTTACGGCAATGTCGAGATCGCTGTCGGCGGTCGCGGTGCCGCGGGCCAGCGAGCCGAACAGCATCACCAGCTCCAGCTCGGGGTGGGTCTGCAGCACGCCCTGCAGGCGCTGGTGTTCGGCATCTCGTTCCATGTCCCGGATTCTAGGGAAACGCTGAACCATGTGCACGCTCGCGCTCGAGTCGCTTTTGCGTGCGAACAAGGCGCGGCGACCGCCGTGCAGTCATTCTGCACAAGGGAGCCGCAACGCCGTGCGCGCGCAAAAGCGGCCGA
>NZ_KB898003.1:0-11421 GCF_000377325.1 Thioalkalivibrio sp. ALgr3
CGAACCCTGCCCCCGGTAGGAGGCCGGCCCTCCGGCCGATTGTGCGTTCGGGCAATCTCTTGCGCCGGATCGGCCAGGGGCTGGCCTCCTACGGCGGGGCGAACCCTGCCGCCGGTAGGAGGCCGGCCCTCCGGCCGATTGTGCGTTCGGGCAATCTCTTGCGCCGGATTGGCCAGGGGCTGGCCGCCTGCGCGTACGGGATTAATCGCGGGGTTAATCGGGGGCATGGCCGGATTCTCCCTGGCGGTAGGGCGAATGCTCGTGCAGGCGCTCGCAGTGGCTGCGCATCAGGTCCGCCTCGCGTTCGCAGAAATCGCGCACCGGCCCGTCGAAGCCCGGGGTCAGGATCGCGTGGATCGACCAGGTGGGCGTGGGCAGGAAGCCGCGCGGGATCTTGTGCTCGCCCTGGGCGCCGGGCTCGAAGCGCGTGAGGCCCTCGCGGATGCAGAACTCGATGCCCTGGTAGTAGCAGGTCTCGAAGTGCAGGGCGTCCAGCTCCTCGGTGGCGCCCCAGAAGCGCCCGTACAGGGTGTCGTGGCTGCGGTAGCACAGCGCGGCGGCGATGGTCTCGCCGTCGCCATCCTCACCATCGCCATTCTCCGGGCGGCGGGCCTCGAACAGCACCACCTGATCGCCCAGTGCGGCGGCCGTCTCCACGAAGAACGCCTCGGTGAGCGTGGGGATGCCCATGTGCTTCTCGAAGGTGTCCACGTAGAAGCGATGGAAGCGCGCCCAGTCCTCCGGCGAGCCGGTGGCCCCGGTCAGGGTGCGGAAGGTGATGCCGGCTTCCGCGACACGCCGGCGTTCGCGTTTGATGTTCTTGCGTTTTTTCGACGACAGCGCGGCGAGAAAGGCATCGAAATCGGCATAGCCGCCGTCTGCGGCGTTGGTCCAGTGGTACTGGCAGCCCATGCGCTCGGGCAGCCCCAGCGGGGCCAGCGCTTCGCGGTCGGCGGACTCGGGGAACAGCACGTGGACCCCGGAGGCCTCCAGTTCGCGCCCGCGCGAGACCAGCGCGCGCAGCAGCTGACGGCGCAGGCGGTCCGGGTCGGGGGCCTCGGGGTGTACCAGCAGACGGGGACCGGTGGCCGGGGTGTAGGGCACCGCGACCACCAGCTTGGGGTAATACTGCAGACCCTGGCGCTGCCAGGCCCCTTCCCAGGCGAAGTCGAAGACGAACTCGCCGTAGTTGTTGGTCTTGGCGTAGGCGGGGGCGGCGGCGACCAGCGCGTCGTCGTGGAAGATCAGCACGTGCTGGGGGAACCAGCCATAGGCCCGCCCCAGGCACTCGTGGCGTTCCAGCCCCTCGAGGAAGGCATGGCGCAGAAACGGCTCGCGCCCGCCGGTGAGGGCATCCCACGCGGCGGGATCGAGCTCGCCCAGCCCGTCGCGCAGCTCGATGCGCTCGTCCACCCCGGCGGGCGGGAGGTCTTCACCGGTCGCCGCACGGGCTTCCGCGCCCGGGGTCCCGGGATCGTCGGACGAGTGCTCCTCGCTCACCGCCGTGTCCGCGTCACAGCTGCTCGTCGAGGTATTTCTCGGCGTCCAGGGCGGCCATGCAGCCGGTGCCCGCGGAGGTCACCGCCTGGCGGTAGATGTGGTCCATCACGTCGCCCGCGGCGAACACGCCCGGCACGCTGGTGGCGGTGGCGTTGCCGTCCTGCCCGCCCTTCACCTTGATGTAGCCGTTCTCCATGTCCAGCTGGCCCTGGAAGATGTCGGTGTTGGGCTTGTGGCCGATGGCGATGAACACGCCCATCACGTCGATATCCTTGGTCTCGCCGCTTTGCGCGTGCTTCAGGCGCGCGCCGGTCACGCCGGTCTGGTCGCCCAGGATCTCGTCGAGGTTGTGGTTCCACTCGATGTTCACGTTGCCGTTCTTTTCCTTCTCGAACAGCTTGTCCTGCAGGATCTTCTCCGCGCGCAGCGAATCGCGCCGGTGGACCAGGGTCACCTCGGAGGCGATGTTGGACAGGTACAGCGCCTCTTCCACGGCGGTGTTGCCGCCGCCGATGACCGCCACCTTCTGGTTGCGGTAGAAGAAGCCGTCGCAGGTCGCGCAGGCGGACACGCCCTTGCCGGCGAAGGTCGTTTCCGACTCCAGACCCAGGTACTGCGCCGAGGCGCCGGTGGAGATGATCAGGGCATCGGCGGTGTAGGTGGCCTGGTCGCCGGTCAGGCGGAACGGGCGCTGGTTCAGGTCCACGGTATGCACGTGATCGTTGATCACCGTGGTGTCGAAGCGTTCGGCGTGCTTCTTCATGCGCTCCATCAGCTCGGGGCCCTGCACGCCGGCGTCGTCGCCCGGCCAGTTGTCCACGTCGGTGGTGGTCATCAGCTGGCCGCCCTGTTCCAGGCCGGTGACCACGACCGGGTTGAGGTTGGCGCGGGCGGCGTACACCGCGGCGGTCCAGCCGGCCGGGCCGGAGCCCAGGATCAGCAGCGGGCAATGGCGCTCGTTCCCGCCGGACTTGCTGGCGGCTTCGTCGCTCTCGGAGGAAACCTGCACCGCCCCGGTGGCGGCCATGATGCCCGCGGGCTGCTTCTCGTCACTCATTTTGCTCGCTCCATGAAATCGGTCGTATGGGCGGGATTATTGGGGCGCGGGGCAGGCTTGTCCAACACCCGTTGCGATAAGCGAATTTCATGAACCCGTTCCGCCCCGATCGTGACCCCGGGCCATCACTACATGGGGCCGCCGGTGGACAACCGCGGCCCTCGCGCCAGCCGCGGCAGGACGCCGAATCCCCGAAGTTGTCCACAGGTTGTTCCCCGCTTGTTATTTCGCCGAGTACTATATGTAGTGGCTGGCAAGAGCTCGATCCCCGATCTATAGTATTCCACGTCATCGCCGGGCGATGACCCCAGATTTTTCCAGATGACCGTTTCGCGCGAGGCCTGCCCCCATGTACAGCGACACCCAGACTGCCGAATCCGCACAGGACACGACCTATCCGCCGCAGTCCGAGCCCTCGGCGGAAGTGATGGCCACCAGCCCCGGCCAGCATCAGGTGATCCGCCGCAACGGCAAGGTCACCAGCTTTGACCCGGCCAAGATCGAGGTCGCCATCACCAAGGCCTTCCTCGCGGTGGAAGGCGGCAACGCCGCGGCCAGCCGGCGCATCCACGACATCGTCAAGGAGCTGTCCGCGCAGGTGAGCGACAACCTGTTCCGCCGCGCCGGCACCCAGGGCACCACCGTCCACATCGAGGACATCCAGGACCAGGTGGAACTGGCGCTGATGCGCGGCGGCCATCACAAGGTGGCCCGCGCCTACGTGCTGTACCGCGAGCAGCAGGCGCAGAAGCGCGCCGCCGAGGCCGCCGAGCAGGGTCCGGCGGAGGAGGCCGAGGCGCCGGTGGTCCACGTGACCCGCGCCGACGGCACCCGCTCGCCGCTCGACGAGCAGCGCCTCAAGGCGGTGGTCGACGAGGCCTGCAACGGCATCGACCAGGTGGAAGGCGAGCGCATCCTCAAGGAAGCGCGCCGCAACCTGTTCGACGGCGTGCACGAGAAGGACGTGGGCACCGCGCTGGTGATGGCCGCGCGCGTGATGATCGAACAGGAGCCCAACTACTCCGAGGTTACCGCCCGCCTGCTGCTGGACAACCTGCGGCGCGAGGCCCTGAGCTTTGTCTCCGGCCGCCGCGAGGAGGCCACCCAGGCCCAGCTCGCCGAGCGCTATCCGGAGTACTTCGGCGCCTACATCCGCCGCGCCGCCGAGCTCGAGCTGGTGGACGACGAGCTGACCCGCTACGACCTCGACAAGCTGGGCGCCGCGCTCAAGCCCGAGCGCGACCTGCAGTTCACCTATCTCGGCCTGCAGACCCTGTATGACCGCTACTTCATCCACAGCGACGAGGTGCGCTTCGAACTGCCGCAGGCGTTCTTCATGCGCGTGGCCATGGGCCTGGCGATCAACGAGATCGATCGCGAAGCGCGCGCCATCGAGTTCTACGAGCTGCTGTCCAGCTTCGACTTCATGAGCTCCACGCCGACGTTGTTCAACTCCGGCACCCTGCGCCCGCAGCTCTCCAGCTGCTACCTGACCAGCGTGCCGGACGACCTCGACGGCATCTACAGCGCCGTCCGCGACAACGCGCTGCTGTCCAAGTTTGCCGGCGGGCTGGGCAACGACTGGACCCGCGTGCGCGGCATGGGCGCCCATATCAAGGGCACCAACGGCAAGTCCCAGGGCGTGGTCCCGTTCCTCAAGGTGGCCAACGACACCGCCGTGGCCGTGAACCAGGGCGGCAAGCGCAAGGGCGCGGTGTGCGCCTACCTCGAGACCTGGCACATCGATGTCGAGGAGTTCATCGAGCTGCGCAAGAACACCGGCGACGACCGCCGCCGCACCCACGACATGAACAGCGCCAACTGGATCCCGGACCTGTTCATGAAGCGCGTGGCCGAGGAGGGCCAGTGGACCCTGTTCTCGCCCAACGAGACCCCCGACCTGCACGACCTGGTGGGC
This sequence comes from Thioalkalivibrio sp. ALgr3, assembly GCF_000377325.1. Classification (NCBI taxonomy): domain Bacteria; kingdom Pseudomonadati; phylum Pseudomonadota; class Gammaproteobacteria; order Chromatiales; family Ectothiorhodospiraceae; genus Thioalkalivibrio; species Thioalkalivibrio sp. ALgr3. The sequence goes on from NZ_KB898003.1 coordinate 4,476, forward strand.
GAGGAGTTCGAGAAGCGCTACTGCGAGTACGAAGAGAAGGCCGCGCGCGGCGAGATCAAGGTGTACAAGACCCTCAACGCGGTCGACCTGTGGCGCAAGATGCTCGGCATGCTGTTCGAGACCGGCCATCCGTGGATGACCTTCAAGGACCCGTGCAACCTGCGCAGCCCGCAGCAGCACGCCGGCGTGGTCCACAGCTCCAACCTGTGCACCGAGATCACCCTGAACACCTCGGACGACGAGATCGCGGTGTGCAACCTGGGCTCGGTCAACCTGGCCGCGCACGTGGACGAGAACGGCCAGTTCGATCACGCCAAGCTCGAGAAGACCGTGAACACGGCCATGCGCATGCTCGACAACGTGATCGACTACAACTATTACTCCGTGTCCCAGGCGCGGCGCTCCAACCTGCGCCATCGCCCGGTGGGCCTGGGCGTGATGGGCTTCCAGGACGCCCTGTACAAGCAGCGCATCCCGTACGCCTCGGAAGAGGCCGTGGAGTTCGCCGACATGTCCATGGAGGCCATCTCCTGGTACTCCATCAAGGCCTCCACCGACCTGGCCGAGGAACGCGGCCGCTACGAGAGCTTCCCCGGCAGCCTGTGGAGCCAGGGCATCCTGCCGATCGACTCGATCGACAAGCTGGCCGAGTCGCGCGGTGACTACCTGCAGATGGACCGCACCCGGCGCATGGACTGGGAGAGCCTGCGCGAGCGCGTGAAGACCATGGGCATGCGCAACTCCAACACCATGGCCATCGCGCCCACCGCGACCATCTCCAACATCTGCGGGGTCAGCCAGTCGATCGAGCCGACCTACCAGAACCTGTTCGTCAAATCGAACCTGTCGGGCGAGTTCACCGTCATCAACCCCTACCTGGTCCACGACCTGAAGGACCGCGGCCTGTGGGACGAGGTGATGGTCAACGACCTCAAGTACTACGACGGCTCGCTGCAGCCCCTGGACCGCGTGCCCGAGGACCTCAAGGCGCTGTACGCCACCGCCTTCGAGCTGGATACCCGCTGGCTGGTCGAGGCCGCCTCGCGCCGGCAGAAGTGGATCGACCAGGCGCAGAGCCTGAACCTGTACATGGCCGAGCCCTCCGGGCCCAAGCTGGACGCCCTGTACAAGCTGGCCTGGGTGCGCGGTCTCAAGACCACCTACTACCTGCGCTCTATGGGGGCGACCCACGTGGAAAAGAGCACCGTGGCGGACAGCAGCCGGGCCAACAAGCTCAACGCCGTGACCGGCGGCCCCGGTGACAGCACCGCGGGCTCCGACTCCGCGGCCGCCTGCTCCGTACTCGACCCCGACTGCGAGGCCTGCCAGTAAGGCAGGCCCCCGACCTCAACCGAACACCGAACACGTAACACCGAATCGACAAGGAGAACGCACATGCTGTCCTGGGACGATCCGATCGCCGCGATCAAAGGCGAAAACCAGCAGGAACCCAAGGTCCGTCCGGGCATGGGCTTCCAGGAAAACGAAGACCTGATGACCACCGCCGGCGCCGCCCCCAGCGTCTCGCCCGAGCCCGAGAACGCCGGCGGCCCCGCGCCCGACTACGATGAAGAAGCCCTGACCGGCACCGGCCTCGAGGACATCGAGCGCGGCGCCGAGCGCATCCGCGTGGACGACAAGAAGATCATCAACTGCAACGCCGACCTCAACCAGCTGGTGCCCTTCAAGTACCAGTGGGCGTGGCAGAAGTACCTGGACGGCTGCGCCAACCACTGGATGCCGCAGGAAATCAACATGAACGCGGACATCGCCCTGTGGAAGGACCCGAATGGATTAACTGAGGACGAGCGCACCATCGTCAAGCGCAACCTCGGCTTCTTCTCCACCGCCGACTCGCTGGTGGCCAACAACCTCGTGCTGGCCGTGTACCGCCACATCACCAACCCCGAGTGCCGCCAGTACCTGCTGCGCCAGGCCTTCGAGGAGGCGCTGCACACCCACGCCTACCAGTACTGCGTGGAAAGCCTGGGCCTGGATGAAGGCGAGATCTTCAACATGTACCGCGAGGTCCCCTCGGTGGCCACCAAGGCGGAGTGGGCCCTGCCGTTCACCAAGCACCTGGCCGACCCGAACTTCCGCACCGGCACCCCCGAGAACGACCAGAAGCTGCTGCGCGAACTGATCGCCTTCTACGTGATCTTCGAGGGCATCTTCTTCTACGTCGGCTTCGTGCAGATCCTCTCCATGGGCCGGCGCAACAAGATGACCGGCGTGGCCGAGCAGTTCCAGTACATCCTGCGCGACGAATCCATGCACATGAACTTCGGCATCGACGTGATCAACCAGATTAAGGTCGAGAACCCGCACCTGTGGACCGAAGACTTCAAGAACGAAATGCGCAACATGATCGCCGACGCGGTGGAACTGGAAGCCCAGTACGCCCGCGACACCATGCCCCGCGGCGTGCTCGGCATGAACGCGCCCATGTTCGAGGAATACCTGCACTTCATCGCCAACCGCCGCTGCGCCCAGATCGGCCTGGCCGAACTGTACCCCGGCGCCGACAACCCGTTCCCCTGGATGAGCGAAGTGCTCGACCTGAAGAAGGAGAAGAACTTCTTCGAGACCCGGGTAACGGAATACCAGACCGGGGGCGCGCTGAGCTGGGACTGACCCGGCGAGGCCGAGACCCACAGAAGCGGAGCCAGGGAAATGGCCACGCAGCAACAGAGGAGGGCGCCGGAAGACGGCGCCCTTTTTTGTGGAACGTTACGCCAGGTCCAGCGGACTCCGTACCGCCAGACCGCCCCGGTTCAGCACGTGCGTGTAAATCTGGGTCGTGGACACATCGCTGTGGCCCAGCAATTCCTGCACCGTGCGGATGTCGTAACCGCCCTCAAGCAGATGTGTGGCAAAACTGTGGCGCAAGGTGTGGCAGCTCGCCTTCTTTGCGATACCCGCCCGTCGGGCCGCAGACGTCACCGCCTTTTGCACGGCCGTCTCGTGCAGGTGATGCCGACGCGTTGCACCGCTTCGCGGGTCCACGGAAAGCCGTCCGCTCGGAAACACGAACTGCCAGCGCCACTCCCGCGCTGCCGCGGGGTACTTGCGGGCCAGGGCGTCCGGAAGCAGGGCCTCCCCGAAACCGGCATCCAGGTCTCGTTGATGCAGTGCCCGGGCCTCCTCGAGATGCCTCGAAAGTGGATCGAGCAGCGATTGCGGCAACGGGACGATACGATCCTTGTCGCCCTTGCCTCGCCGCACCACGATCAGCCCCTGATCGAACTCCACATCCTGGACGCGCAGACGAAGCGCCTCCATCAGCCGCATGCCCGAACCGTAGAGCAGGGAGGCGATGAGCCAGTGCATGCCATCGAGCTCCGCCAGCAGACGGTTGACCTCGTCGCGCGAAAGAACCACCGGCAACCGTTTTGGCCGACGAGACCGCCTGAGCGCTCCCAGATCACCCAGGGGTTTCTCCAGCACCTTCTCGTAAAGGAACACCAGCGCATTGAGCGCCTGGTTCTGGGTGCTGGCCGCGACATTCCGTTCCACTACCAAATGTTCCAGAAACGCAGCCACTTCCGCACCGCCAAGCTCATCCGGGGACCGCTCCTCGAAATGCCAAAGAAAGCGACAGGCCCAGCCGAGATAGGCCTTCTCCGTGCGGAACGCCATACCCCGTGTACGAATGGCCGAGGCCAGCCGTGCAAAGAGATCAAGATGCTTGCGGATGAACGGAGTAAAGCGCGTCTCGCCAACTCGTTGTGCGTAATCTTCCGGCGAAACCGGCGCAAACTCCCGTGCCGTCGTGGCATGTTGCGCCTCCAGCGTACGCGCCGAATCCCGCCAGAACTCCCAGTCCGGCGGTGTCGCCCATTCTGGCTTCACGATGCTATACAGAATCCGTATAGCATCGACGGTCTGCCGGAACTGCCAGTCCTGAATCGACGACTTCTGCCCTTCGCTGGTCAGATACTGAGCGATATCCTCAGCCCCGAGTTCCGCGAGGCGACGACCGGGATACGCCGCGATAAACCGTTCCGCCCGGACCACGTACCAGCGTACCGACTTTGGCTTAACCCCTTGAGAAATAGCCACATTCCGGTATCGCTCCCAGAAACGGCGTTCCCTTTCGGCACGACTTCCTGTCGCCATCAGCCGACCTCCTTGTTTATCCATGATTCGCTCATGGGTATGCTGCAGGAACAGCGGCTGCCAGAGCAAGGGCCGGCGCTGCGAGAATCAGGTGCTATACAGATTCTGCATATCACCAATATGACAGATTCTGTCTAATCTAGTGTTGGGTGTAAAAAAGATGGGGGTCTGATGACAGCGGGCGAATTGGTTGTAATTGTTCTTTCAAGCTCCGTGCTTGCGTCGGTTGTCACGGTAGTTCTTGGAGGAATCGTAAATAGAGCACTCAAAAAACTCGACTATGCGGACGAATACTATAAGACGGTGCTCAACCGTCGAATAGAAACGTACGAGGTTATCGAAGGCCAGATATCCTTATTGAAGACAAGCGCGCTCGGAGTTGATGGCAGGCCATACCATCTCATCTTTGCTTATGGGGTAGAGACGTTCCATAAATTCATGGCAGGAATGTCCGAGGGCATGGTTCGGGGGCTCTGGTTAAGCGATGAGGTGCAGAACGCGTTGGTTGAAATAAATCATGAACTTCTGGACGTTTCTTTTAGAGTGGATGGGGACGATAGTCTCATAGTCCTAGGCCAAGAGAGATATGTGCGCTTTGCTGAACTAAGGCATAAGCTTGAGCACGCCTTTATTGCGGATATGAAAGTACTCCATGAAGTGAAACAATTTCTTTCTTCAAAACACGATAGTGAGCACAAGTTCATGCCGTTTTCTGTTGCACAAAAGGCGGGAGACACCCAACAAGAAGCTCCAGCCGACGCTCGTACCTCGCGCGGCTGAGCAGAACGTTAAAGCAACCAGTACTGATGCCGTGGCACTGTTTGGGCATTCGTGAAAATATTGTCCCATAGACAACAGAGGTTAGTCCTATGGACCGACAGAAGGTTGAAGACGAAGCTCTGCACCTTTCCAAGGAAGACCGTGCCCAGTTGATCCAGCGACTGGTTCTTAGCCTTGACTCTCCGTCCCCGGAGGAGCTCAGAGCCGACTGGCTGAGTGAAGCTCAGCGCAGGGCCAAAGAGCTGAATGAAGGGACGGTTCAGACCATCCCCGGGGAAGAGGTACTGAGGAAGGCGCGAGCACTGGTTAGATGACTTATGATTCTCACCCGGCAGCGGAAGCCGAATTCCTGGAGTCAGTGGGTTATTACGAATTCCGTGTTCCAGGTTTGGGTGACGCTTTTATTGAAGAATTTGAAGCGTTGATAAATCTTGTCTGTGAGACGCCGAAGGCATGGCAGATTGAAGCTGAGCCCAATATTCGCAGAGCACCCCCTCCACCGATTTCCATTGTCGCTGATCTATCTTGAGCAGGCCCACATCATACAGATTCTGGCAGTCGCTCATGACCGTCGTCGTCCCCAGTATCGGCTCGGCAGGCTTTAACAAGTTGCTGCACACAGAAAAACTGCTCGCTGCGCTCCCAATTTTCCGGTGAGCAAGGCGTTGGGCATAACAGGATGGAGGGAGTGTGCGAGAGCTAACAATACTGACCGGTGCGGGGATTAACATGGGAATTTCTGCCGAGTGTCCGGAGGCGCGAGACCTTATTGGCTTTACCTATCAGAAGATTAGTTCCAATGTGTATCATAGGCTCCCGCCTCACGTGAGCGCGATGTTTAGCCCAGAGTCGTTTGATTATATTTTGGGCGGGTTGATAACCATCAATCTTACTATAGAAAAAACGAAGGCGGATTTGGCTCGATTCAACGTCAACGAGCAGGCTTTTCTTGATTTGTTTCGCCAGTCTGACCTTCAGGAGAGCATTGTCGAGGCGCTCGATGAGATAGAGCGGCAGCTCACGGTATCGCTTGAACAGATGCTTGGTGTTGTAAATCATTTTGACCCTGCGCTCGACGTTATAGGGCAGAAGTACAACGCGGTTAACTATTACACCGTGAATTTTGATGCGCTATTTGATCACATGATCTACGGTCCTAACTATAAGCGCGGACGGGTAACCACCGACTTCTGGGACGGGTACGGGAGCCTAAGGAAGGATGCTCAGGCGCAATTCAGCATCTGCCATCTTCACGGAGATTTGAGATATAAACCAAACAAGCGCACTAGGTACAATGATCCACCTTACCGCTGGCCTGTGGTGGTCGTGGGGGATTCGGAAGTAAAGAAAGGGATTATTGGATCTGAGAAGGCTTTAAGGTTTTATAACAGTCGGTTCAGAGGGTCATTTTCAGAGCGCGGCCCATGGCAGGACAGGACACTTGCAATAATCGGGTTTGGATTTCGGCATGAAGATGCCCATATAGTCAATGCGGTTGAGCACGCCCTCAACAATCAGGTTTATGATAGGGTTTTTCTATATAGCCCGGAAAATTCCTTGGCGCATACGCCGCACCGATACACATGGGTTTCACCTAATCAATTGGGGCTTAGGGATTTCCTGCAAGAACTTTAGCGGTCAGCAGCCCTAGGATCGGCATCGCACTCGCTAGTGGGCGGCATGCAACTCGGCGGCGCCCAACAAATCCATCGAGCGGACGGCAAAAAAGCTTGCGCTTTTCCGCTGCCGCTCATGTCCGGCGTTATGGAGTTACTGTCGAAAGTGGTGTACGGGGGGATTGAGGAAGGCGGCGTATCCGGCTGGAATGGAAGTGCGAGCAACCAGCCAGCCAAAGGAGATACGCCACCATGGCTCACGATACGACAGACATCCCGAACGGACCAGAGGACCCGTTGACCGATCTGCTGCGCCGCGGGGCGCGGGATCTGATCAAGCAAGCGGTGGAGGCCGAGTTGCAGACGTTCATGGAGCGCTACGCGGAGGACCGCTTGCCGGACGGGCGCCGGGCAGTGGTGCGCAATGGCTA
>NZ_KB898004.1:0-9552 GCF_000377325.1 Thioalkalivibrio sp. ALgr3
TCCCACCGGGGGCAGGGTTCGCCCGGTAGGAGGCCAGCCTCTGGCCGATCCGGCGCCGGAGACAGCCCGAACGCACAATCGGCAGGAGGGCCGGCCTCCCACCGGGCGGCAAGGTTCGCCCCGCAGGAGGCCAGCCTCTGGCCGATCCGGCGCAGGAGACAGCCCGAACGCACAATCGGCCGGAGGGCCGGCCTCCCACCGGGGGCAGGGTTCGACCCGTAGGAGGCCAGCCCTCCGGCCGATCGGGCGCCGGAGACAGCCCGAACGCACAATCGGCCGGAGGGCCGGCCTCCTACCGGCCGGGGCAACCGTAGGAGGCCAGCCGATCCGGCGCGCCTCAGGCCGGCCCCGGATCCAGCCGCCGTACGACGTCCAGCGCAACCCGCCGGCTGTAGTCATGGATCTTCCAGTGAGCCGGGCTCCAGCCGACCAGGAAGCGGTAGAAGTCGGCCTGCGCCAGCGGGAACAGGTCCCGCCATTCGGCCTCCAGCGCGGCCGCCTCCACGTCCGGGTGGTGATCGCGCAGCGCCTCGCGCAGGGCATCAAAATAGGCGTCCAGCAGGTCGGCCTCGCGATGCTCCTGTTCCTCTTCGTCGAGGCAGGAGCCGATGAAATAGGCCACGTCCTTCATCCCGCAGCCGCCGCCGACGTACTGGAAGTCCACTGCCACCAAGGCGCCCCCGTCGGCAGCAAAACAGAAGTTCGCGACCTTGGCGTCACCGTGGACCAGGGTGTGAAAACGGGCCGCGTTCAGCCGGCGATCGATCTCCGCGGCCGTGCGGCGGATGGCCGGGTCCTCGATCGCCGCCCATTCTTCCTGACGGGTCGCCAGATGCCAGTAGCTTCCGACCGGCCACAGGCCGTCGGGTGCGGTGCCGACAAACGCCGCATGCAGCTCGGCCAGCCAGCGCAGGCAGAGGACCGCGCCGTCGAAGTCCAGGCGCTCGCGGCGGTCCGGGAAACCGGCCGCATCCAGATCCTCCAGGATCATCCAGCCGCCATGATCGTCCCCACCCGCCGCGAAACAGCGCGGGAGCCGACAGCGCGACGGATCGAGCCGCGGGGCGAAATCCGCGTACCAGGCCCGCTCCACTTCATAGGATCGCCGCTTGCGCCGGTCGGAAACCCCGCCGCCCCAGCCGCGCGGGTGGCTGACGGCTGCCGGGTAGCGAACGTCCTTCACCACCACCGAGGCTACCGTCGCATCCTCCAGGCGGTAGCGCCGGATCTCGCCGTAACCGCTCCACAGCCCCTGCACCCGCTCCTGCGGGTACGCCGCGCGGGCGCCGGTCGCGTCGCGCACGCGTGCGGCCAGCTCTTCGTCCTCCCGCGCACCCATGGCCGCAGCCGACTCAGTTGTGCAGCAGCGCGTCGGTGGTGTAGATCAGCAGCCCGTAGTCCTTCTGGTAGGTGTCGCGCATGTGCGCGGCAATGCGGGTGCAGAGCTCCTCGGACCCCAGCACCTCGATGCGGATATTGCCGCCCTGGCGCCAGTTGCCGCGACGCTTGCCGTGTTCGCCCCAGCCGCGGGCGTCGATCACGGTGTAGCCGCTGGCACCCAGCTTGCGGATCTCGTCGACCAGCATGTCTTCCAGGATCGCCTCGGTGACGATCACCATCAGGCGCATCGGTTCGCCTTCCATGCCCTATCCTCCGACTGCGTAGAGTTGTTCGGCCAACCAGAAGTAGAGCGGTACGCCGACGAAGATGTTGAACGGGAACGTCACCCCCAGCGAGGCCCCGATCGACAGTGCCGGGTTGGCCTCCGGCACCGCGATACGCATGGCCGCCGGCGCCGCGATGTACGAGGCACTGGCGTACAGCGTGGCCAGCAGCAGCGTGCCGCCCAGCGACATGCCCAGCCCCCAGCCCAGCACAATGCCGAGCAGCGCGGCCACCACCGGCATCACGATCGCGAACGCCACCAGAAAGGCCCCGTAACTGCGCACCTCGGCGATGCGGCTGGAGGCCACCAGCCCCATCTCCAGCAGGAACAGCGCCAGCACGCCCTTGAACAGGTCCCAGAACATCGGCTCCAGCGGCTCGATGTTCTCGGGACCGGCCAGGTAGCCGATCAGCAGCCCGCCGATCAGCAGGAACACGCTCTTGCCGAAGAACACCTCGTGCAGGGTCTTGCCCCAGCGGGTGCCGCCACCGGTGCCCGCCTTCGCCAGCAGGATGCCGATCACGATCGCCGGGATCTCCAGCAGCACCAGGAACACGATCATGTGCCCCTCGTAATCCAGCCCGCGCTGGGCCAGGTAGGCCACCGCCACCGAGAAGGTCACCACGCTGACGGAGCCGTAGTGGCCGGCGATGGAGGCCGAGTCGGCGCGGGTCATGCGGCCGACCCAGCGCAGCACCGGGAAGGCGATCAGCGGGATGAACGCCGCCACCACCAGCACGGCCAGTCCGGGCAGGAGCAGGGGCACCAGATCGGATTCGGCCAGTTTGACCCCGCCGTGCAGGCCGATGGCCAGCAGCAGAAAGATGGACAGTGCCTCGTACACCGCCATCGGGATCTTCAGGTCGGATTTGGCCAGCCCGGCGATCGCGCCGAGCAGGAAAAACAGAACGACCGGTTCGGAAACCATGGTCCTTGCCTCCAGTCAGAAACGTCGCCCCGCGCCGGCTCTCGCGGGGCACGGGACTGTCGGTCTTGTTCAGTCGTTGCCGGGCATCATCGAGGAGTGGTGATGCACGATCTTCCATTCGCCGTCGCGATTCTCGTAGACGAAGGTGTAACGCGCCGGTACGTCCCTGACCTCGCCGCCGTCGCGCACGCGAAAGGTATAGGTACCCGCATCCGTCAGCTTGTTGCAGCCGAACTTCACGTTACGCTGAGTGATCGTGCCCGCGGGCCGCTTCTCCAGGAAATGGCGGAAATAGTCGCGGATCTCGTCGCGCGTGGTGCGCGGAACGTTCGACACCGTGGGCAGCAGCACCGCGTCTTCGGCATAGCAGTCGGTCACCCGATCGGCGTCGCCGGTCTTCAGCGCATCGTTCCAGCGCTCGAACAGCTCTTCCGCCAGACGCCGCGTTGCCGGGGCGCAAACCACGCAGCTCTCGTCCACCGGGGTATCGATGGCGCCAAAGTTCGGGTCACCACCGGTGCCGGTCACCGGGTGGTGCTGGTCCCGGTACGAGGCACTCAGGCTGAAGCGGGCACGCGGCTCGCTGTCGGCATCAATGAACCGGGTGCCGCTGATACGCGGTCGGTCGTCGGAAGGATTCTTCACCGGTGTTCTCCGCGGGCGCCGTGGCGGCCCTGATCAAACGTTGGATTTTGCGAGCGATTGTAAACCGCCCCCCATAACCTGTCAGCCGGGGCTGTCAACCGGCGCCGTTCATCCGGCGGACGGCCCCTGTCCGGCATCGGCCTGCGCCTTGAAGGCAGCCAGCATGTCCTCGATCTGATTGCGCAGCCGTGCCTCGTCCTGAATGGCGAAGTCGAGAAAGGTCTGCGCCACCACCGACAGCACCTTCTGCCGCGGATGCACGATGTGCCACTGACGGTGGATCGGGAAATGCTCCACGTCCAGCAGCGCCACCGGCCCTTCCGCGCCCTCCGCGCTCAGGGTGTGCAGCGACAGCACCGAGATCCCCAGACCACCGATGACCGCCTGCTTGATCGCCTCGTTGGAGCCCAGCTCCATGCGCACCCGCGGATTGATACCGTGTTCCTGGAACAGCTTGAGGGTGGACTCACGGATCCCCGATCCCGGCTCGCGCATCAGGAAATTCTCCTGCTCCAGCTCCTGCAGCGGGATGTTGCGGCGCCCCGCAAGCGGATGATCGCGACTGGCCATCACCACCAGCGGGTTGGGCGCGAAGGGGTACACCGCCACGTCGGTCAGGCGCTCCGGCACATGGCCGATGATGTACAGGTCATCGTCGTTATTGGCCAGGCGGTCCAGCACCCGGTCGAAGTTCGAAACCTCCAGCGACAGCTCCACGTCGGGATAGCGCCGCGCGAACTGGCCGAGGATGCTGGGCGCGAAGTACTGCGCCGTGGTGATCACCGCCAGGCGAAGCCGGCCGCGCTTGAGGCCGTGCATCTCGGCCAGCTTCATCTCCAGGTTGGTCAGCGCCCCCAGCATCTCGCGGCAGGTGTCGTACAGCAGCAGCCCGACCTCGGTGGGCGACGCCCGACGCCCGACATATTCGAACAGCGGCAGCCCCAGCGCGGAGGAGAGCTTCTTGATCTGGATGGACACCGTCGGCTGCGTCAGGTGCAGCTCCTCCGCGGCGCGGGTGAAGCTGCCCAGGCGCACGATCGCCTCGAAGACCTGGAGCTGGCGCAGGGTCGCATGCCGGATCAGATGCGCCGGCAGCTCCGACTTGAGCATCACCTGCGGAAGGCCGGAATCCCGCGTCGAATCACTCTGACTCACGCCGCCCCCCGTTAACGGGTCGTCAGGCCGGCATACAGCATCGGCAGCTTCTCCGGCAGCCGTTCGACCCGGTCCAGCACCATGTAGTGGTTGCCGAAGATGCGCTCCACGTAATCATCGGCGTTGGGGTCCAGGCTCATGCAGAAACTGTGGACGCCATTGCGTCCGGCCTCCTCCACCGCGCGGCGCGCGTCGAAGCGCAGGTACTGCGGGTCGCGCACGTCGGTGTCCGAGGGCTCGCCGTCGGTAATCACCAGCATCAGCTTCTTCTGCGAGCCGCGGGCACGCAGCTGCTCCGTGGCATGCCGGATGGCCGCCCCCATGCGCGTGGAAAGCGCCCCCTTCATCCCCGCCAGACGCGCCCGCGCAGTGTCGTCCCATGGCGCATCGAAATCCTTGAAGCGGAAGTACTCGACGTCGTGCCGCCCGTCCGAGTTGAAGCCGTGGATCGCGAACGGATCGCCGATGCGCGAAATTGCACCCGAGAGCAGCGTGGTCGCCTCACGCGCCAGCTGCACCACCGAGGTGTCGGTCCCGCGCACCGTCTCGTTGGTCGACTCCGACAGGTCCAGCAGGACCAGCACGGACAGATCCCGCTCCTGGCGCAGATTGCGGGTGTAGATGCGCTCATCGGGCTGACGGTTCATGCGCAGGTCAATCTGTGCCTCCACCAGCGCGTTCACGTCCAGCTCGTCGCCGTCGGGCTGGCGGCGCAGGCGTTGCATCCCCTGTGGCTGAATCGCCTCGATCAGGTATTTCAGACGGGCAATCAGCGGCTTGTGTTTCTCATTGATCGCGTCGATCTCGTCCAGATCGCCCTTTGGAGGGCGGCGCTCCAGCAGGGTCACCCAGTGCGGGCGCTCCAGCTGCATCTGGTAGTCCCACTCGTGATAGTGGAACGGCAGCGAGATCGGCTCCTTGCCCTCCTGCGCGTTGATGCTGGTGTCCTCGCCATCACGGAAGAACTCCGTCGCCAGGACCATGATCTGCTGGGCATCGTCCCCGGCACTGGGCACGTCCAGGGTGTTGATCATCTCCATCGGCGTGACGTAGATCCGTTCCTGGCCGGAGCCGTGTGCGGCCAGCACCTCCGCCTCTTCTTCGTCCTCGCGGCCCACCGCCCAGATATAGCGGTTGTCGTCGCGGTAGACGACCTCGGGCGCGATCTGCTTCGGGTTCACGTAGCCCTTCTCCGGGAACGCCGGCGCCAGCGCTTCCGCCAGTTCCGCCGCCAGTCCCGCACGCTCCAGATCGGACTCTCGGGCGAAGGCTGCCCGCGCCTCGTTCACGAACGGGTGCGGGTCCGTGTAATCGGCGTCGATCAGGGCGCGCGCGGTCCGTGCCAGCAGTGGCTGCGGCGCATCGCCGTCTTCCGGGGTGGCCGTGTGCAGGGGTTTCCAGATCTGACCCAGCCCCGGGAACGCGGCCAGTGTCAGCCCCTCGACCCGGGCATCCTCGAACAGCTCCACCAGCGCGCCCCGGATCCCCCGCGGCGCCTCCTCTTCCTGACGCTCGCGGGTATGCACCATGTGCGCGGCGGCATGCGCGGCCGCCGCGCGATACAGGTCCAGACCGGAAAGCTCGTCGGTATCGTCGAAGGCATCCGGCAGGAACAGGGTGAAGCCCTGGATGTACGGCCGGTAGCCCTCGCGCGACTCGAAATCGCCACTGGTCGGACGCATGAAGAAATCGCGCCCCCACAGCGAGCGCAGATACAGGTTGATCCGCCGCTGCACGTCCACGAACAGCGTGCCGCGGCGCTCTTTCTGGAACACCGAACGCGACTCCGGCGACTGCAGACCAAAGTATTCGATCTGCGCCTCGAGATCCGTGCGATGGGCCTGCGCGCCCCAGGTGGCCCAGCGTCGCAGCCCGCCCAGGGTCAGATGGCTCAGCAGCTCGTCGAGATGCTCAAGCATTGGGCGCACGCCACGCGGGGCCTGCCCGAGCAACGAATCCAGCAGGCGCAGATAACCTTCGAACAGCGAATGGTCGCCCAGGCGACGCGCGGCGATGGGCGCGGTCGAGATTACCAGCGTGATCACTGCGGAACTGGTCTTGGAATACATCCGGATGGACGCACTCAGCAGCTCGGCCACCGCATCCTCGCCCAGCTCCTGGGCCAGCCCCGGGGCCTCCTGGATGAACGCCGCGACCAGATCGGTGCCCCGCCCCAGCGAATGCAGGCTGCGCGCCCCCTCAAGGTAATAGCGTTCCAGACCGGCCGGACTGAACGCGCGCGTCGCCTCCTGCCACGCGGACTCCAGCACCTGCGCGGCGTGTTCCCCGAGATCGTCGAGGAGGTCCGGATAGTCTTCCAGATGGATGCTCATCGCGCGCCCGCGCCGCCTCGAAGGCGGTCTAGAAGAACGTGGTTACCGCCGAATCCAGCGCATCGCGCATGTCCGGATCGTCGGTAATGGGCCGGACCAGGGCCATGCGACAGGCGGCCAGCGGCTGCACGTTTTTCCCGATCAGCGTGGCCGCATACACCAGCATGCGGGTGGAGATGCCCTCGTCGAGACCGTGCCCCTTCAGATTCCGTGCACGCTCGGCCACGCTGACCAGCTTGTCCGCTACATCCTCGCTCACGCCACCCTCGTGCGCGACGATCCGCGTCTCGGTCGCATGATCCGGATAGTCGAAATCCAGCGCGCCGAAGCGCTGCTTGGTCGATTGCTTCAGGTCCTTCATCAGGCTCTGATAACCCGGGTTGTAGGAAATCACCACCTGGAAGTCGGGATGCGCCTCGACCATCTCCCCCTTTTTCTCCAGCGGGAGCACCCGCCGGTTGTCGGTCAGGGGATGGATCACCACCGTGGTGTCCTGCCGCGCCTCCACGATCTCGTCGAGATAGCAGATCGCCCCGAGCCGGGCCGCCATGGTCAGCGGTCCATCCTGCCAGCGCGTCCCCTCCGCATCCAGCAGATAGCGCCCCAGCAGATCCGAGGCGGTCATGTCCTCGTTGCAGGCCACCGTCACCAGCGGCTTGCCCAGCTTCCAGGCCATATGTTCCACGAACCGCGTCTTCCCGCAGCCCGTCGGACCCTTGAGCATCATGGGCATGCGCGCCGCATACGCCGCCTCGTACAGCTCCACCTCGTCGGCGACCGGCTGGTAATAGGGCTCTGCGGTCACCCGGTATTCGCGCAGTTCGTCCTGCATGGCAATGCTCCTTCACAAAAAGGCCGGGCAGCGCCCGGCCATGCTCGCGTTTCCGTTTCGGCTCAGTCCGGCCAGACCCGATCCGGATGCAGATTCTCCCAGGGCGCATCACCGGTGGCGCGATCGTCGTTCCCCGGTGAGTCCTTGCGACTCCCGCGGCTGCCGCCGGAGGCCGGCTTCTTCGTCGTCGTTCCACTGCTCTTGCGCGTGCCGCCCGACCCGCCAGACCCGCCGGAACTGCCCGCGGTTTTCTTTGCAGCGGGCTTCTTCGCCGTGCTGCCGCGCGTCCCGGTCGTCGCCTTGCCGGCCGACGACTGGCCCGAGGCGGGCTTCTGCGCCGGCTTGTTCTCCGCGGTTTTCTGCTCCGTGGCGGACTCCGGTTTGCTGCTCGACTTGTCCTCCGTCGAAGTGCCCGATGCCTCGCCCTTGTTATCCTGGTTTTCGCGCGCCGCGCGCACGCCGGCCGCCAGCTTGTTCTGCAGGTCACTCATTGTGAAACCTCCTCGATGATGGCTTCGATCTCGGCCGCCGCCGCCTGTCCGGGTTTCCCCAGATCATAGACGGAGCTGCCTTCCAGCGCCGAACGCCGGTAGATGGCCCGCCGCCGCAGCGTCTGCTCCAGTGCGGGAATGTCGATCTCCATGAGGGCATGCTTCATTGCGCGCGAGAGCGCGCTGCGCACCTCAAGCTGGTTAACCACGATACGCGCCTGCAGATCCCGGTTCGCCCGTTGCGCGTCCTCCAGGCCCGTCCCCATGCGGACACTGCCCCACAGGTCCACCGGCGAAGGAAGCACCGGGATCAATGCCAGGTCCGCCGCTGCCAGGGCCCCGTTCACCGCACCGCCTTCCAGGGTCGGCGGACAGTCGATGACCACGAAGTCATAATCGCGCCGCAGATTCGCCAGCTCCCGATCCAGCGGCCCGGCCACCGCGAACACGGATGCCGGGAACGGCTTGCGCTCCGAACTCATGCGCGCCCATTGCCCCGCCGAACCCTGAGGATCGGCGTCGACGACCAGGGTCCGGCCGCGCCGGGCCAGCCCGGCCGCGAGATTCATCGTCAGGGTGGTCTTGCCGGTCCCGCCCTTCTGATTGACGACCGCGATCACCCGCGAGCCCATTACAAACCCCGGGTCATGAAGTCACCTCGCCGGCGAGCCGGTCGACCTCGAGCGCGAAGGCGCGATCCGCCTCGCCGATGGCCTCGCCGTCCCGGGCGTCGATGGTGATGTTCACGTAGGTCGTCCCGAAGCTGATGTTCGGATGATAACCGTCGGCCTCGGACAGATCCGCGACCCGGTCGAGGAAATCCCGCGTCACCCCGTAACGATCAAAGGTGTACTGCTTGCTGATCGACACCAGCGAACCCTTGCCAGGCTCCCAGCCTGCGGGAACCACGTCACCGTTCTCGGCCATCGGAATCTCCGCTGCCGTTTGCATTCATTTGAGCATCGATCTCGCGCACGTGTTCCCACTCTTCGTCGAGCAGGGCCGAAAACAGCGCGGCATCCTCTCGGGCGCCGGTGCGACGGCAATACGCCATTGCTTCCTCGTACATCCGCACCGCGTCCAGCTCCAGCGCACGGTTGTACTCCATCAGCTGCCGCACTGACCGCCCCAGACGCACCGGAGCCAGCTGGCTGCCGGGAGGCGCCAGCCCGTAGTGCATCAGGCGGGTCATCAGGCGATCCGCATGCTCCAGTTCCTCCTGCGCTTCCCGCCGCAGCGAGTCGCTCAGTTCCGCCATGCCCCAGAGCGCGGTCAGCCGCGCCTGGGCCATGTACTGCTGGACCGCCGACATTTCATGCGCGACGGCCCGGTTCAGATAGCCCACGATCCGTGGATCGGCCATCGGCGTATCCTCAGCTGGCGGAGCCGCTGGCGCTGGGCGCACTCGGCAGGATGCTTTCCACTTCGGAATGCACGCGGGCAATGATGTGCGCAGCCACCAGGCCGTCACCCACACGCTCGCAGGAATCGGCACCGGCACG
>NZ_KB898005.1:0-7701 GCF_000377325.1 Thioalkalivibrio sp. ALgr3
CCCGCCGCTGCACCAAGACGATGAGCCGCCCCCCTTCCCTCGCAGAGTTCGAGGGATACTGCCGTGAGCACTCATCGGGAGGGAAACCGCTACCCAGTCCGACCCCCTACCCGAACCGGACGGTGGCCGCCCTCGCGCGCCAGATGGCGATGGAGGCGGAACAGGAGAGCGCGGCCGAAAACCGCCCGACCCTGGAGCGGGCAGATGCTTTCCTCCTGGCCGCGGCGCTTCTGCTGGCCCGCTCGAACGAGGCGGGTGGTATCGAGTGGAACGACCAGACCCTCACGGCCGACTTCATCGAGCGCTGCGGCCGTTATGGGGAGGAGTCGGTCAACCTCGTCGGAGCCGCCAAGTTCGGCTACGGGGAGTGGGCGGATCTGTTCGAGGGGGAGAACTTCGAGGACGACGACCCTTTTTGACCCCAAAACCCCAGATTATAGCCTAAAAATCAGCCATTTACTCGCAATGCGCATAGCCACTTTGCACTGCCCTGGACGATCCTCTTAACGGGAAGGACCACACCAGCGGGTCTTGACCAAAGAACTCCAGACGAACGTGCAACTCACCTTCCTGTGGTGACGT
The DNA here is from genome assembly GCF_000377325.1 of Thioalkalivibrio sp. ALgr3. NCBI lineage: Bacteria > Pseudomonadati > Pseudomonadota > Gammaproteobacteria > Chromatiales > Ectothiorhodospiraceae > Thioalkalivibrio > Thioalkalivibrio sp. ALgr3. The sequence goes on from NZ_KB898005.1 coordinate 583, forward strand.
CAGGAGCAAGCTCGTGAGGTCATCAAGTCGCTCGGGCTCAATATCCATAATAAAGCTGCCCCCCTCATCGTCGATCTCGTGAACCACCGCTCGCCCTGTCACGATGCGGCTGCTTTCCGTTCCAATAAAGAGATCGCCTATTTGTGCCGGAAGGAGACCCGCTGCTTCGACCTGGGAGCCAGCGTACTGACCGGAGATTTCGTAACGAATCTTGGAACAGTCATCGCGCGGGAAGGCGGCCAACAATAACGATTCGCTGTCCGTATCCAGTGATCGCGTATCCGCCACTGCGAGCCCTTCCAGCTTCTCGAATTGCCACCCTCCGTAAACTTCTTTCGATTCGTCAGCCATCACACCCGCTTGGGCAAAGACCGCAAGGCTCGCGATGGCCCAAGCTAAAAACGCGGTGCGCTGCATGTGGCCTCCTGTCCTGTACATGACCATTCCCCCCTGACATATCCGGGGTCAGTACGGTTGAAGGAAAAAGCCCCGGCGAGCCGGGGCTTCTTCATTCAGCTCACGTTGAGCTGCCTGGATAGCCGATCCACCAGACGGTCGAATCGCATGAGGGTTTCCGGGTCCGGCCGGGCCATCCCCTTTCTCCATCTGTAGACGCTGTTGGCGTGTACGCCGATCAGGTCCGCGCCTTCCTTGTCGCTCTCGGGGTCATCCAGCGGAAGCCCCAGCTTCCCCCACCACTCGTTGACCAGATCATTCATGTCCGCCGTCTTCAGGCGTTCCACGGCGTTCAGGCGCTCCGGGTCTTCGACCAGCTCCCGAGCGGGCTCCATGATCTCGTCCTCGATGTTGAGGATGCGACCGTTCTCAATGTTCACCAGCTTGTCGCGGGAAATCCCGATGGCCGCAGCGAACGACGCCTGAGACAGACCCATCTTGTCGCGGATCTCCAGAAGCTCACGCTGCTCCGGGGAGCGGATGCGGCGCTTCTTCTGCCGTCGATCCGAGCCCTCCGGCGGGACCAGACTTCCACCGAGTCGGCCAACGGGATTCATCCCGGATACACGCTCTACGTTGACGCTACCCTTCGTGTTCTTCGGGAAGACGCTACCTGCCGTTCCCTTCTGCTTCATTTCGACGTTCCTCCGCAGCTTGATTCGGCCAGGTAAGCAATCACCGCTGCGTGACAATGCGCGAGACTGCTTACCTTTGGCTTCTGATCTGCATTGTACCACCTCTGTAGCGTTTTGATCGTCTTCCCGGTTACTTCTTGTAGAAGCGGGTCGTCCAGGGATACCCCCAGCATTTCCATCCAGGAGGCCACGATCTCCTTAGAAGAGGCCCTGTGCAGCCAGTCGAATTGCTGAGGGGGCCGGGCGTTCTCCGCGTACTCGCGCGCCCGATCATGGAAGCTCTCAGGGGGCTTCGCCTTGCCGGTTTCGTAGGCTTGGTACTTCCATGTCTGAATCCCCAAGCCCTGCGCCATTTCCTCGCGGGTGAGCCCGGCTCGATCCCGAATGGATTGCAGCGTCTCGTTCCCCCGCTGGTGCCGAGTGTCTTTCCGGTTTCTCTTGCGCGGTTCCAGCTCCTTCAGGGCTGTACTCAGGGCGGTGGTGTTGATCCGGGAAACCCGCCGCGCCATTTCAGCCTCTTCAAGCACTTCCAGGGGCTGGCTTTCGATAGCCAATGACTCGTCGGCCTGAGCATGGGCCTCCATGGAGTCGAAAATCTCACCCATGGGCTGCACCTCGCGATGGTCGAACCGCTTGGTTCGCGCATTCGCGATTCGCTGGGCAACCCCGAACAGGTACGACGCCAGCGTGGACCCCGCATCCGGATTCCACCCTCGTCCCTCGAACAACACCGTGAGGCATTCCTGGGCCAGATCATCCTCGCTCCCGAACAGGGCATAACGGCCTGCGACGCTGTAGGCGATCCGCTGGACGCGCGGCTGGACCAGCCGCACAAAGTCTTCTGCTTCCCTGTGGCCTTCCAGCCACTCACGAGCTGCCTGGTCCAACAACTCGTCTTCGTCACGCGAAGGCGAATCTACCACCACCTCGATCATCGCGAGTCCTCCTCGTACTGGGCGTACAAGTCGTCCTCGCTGAATTGCTCCACTTTCGAGACTGGTTCCTTATCCATCGCGTTCAACCCTCTTTCCGACTCTGCATCGGGTTCGGCGGGAGTTTGGGTGGGTACCTGGCAAGCCTCGCCGCCCTTGGGCTGAGGCTTGCGCTTCTTCTTCCGGGGCGGAAGCGCCTGCGACATGTACGCCGCAAAGGGGTCTTCCGAGGCCGCGCCCTCGGGGGCGGCAGCGGCTTCGGGCGCCTCCTCCGCAGGGCTCGATGGCGCGTCGGTGCAAGTCGGCTCCTCATTCTCAACCAGACGCTCACTGGCCTTCTCGGGCGCATCCGGCGCCGGTTCCTCGGCCTCCTCCGGCACGGACGATCGCTTGCGCAGCGCATGTTGCGGAAACACTGCCCCGGTGATTCGGGGCGGCTTCGGCGCCGGGGACATGGTGCCCAGCACCACCGGCAGCGTATCCGGGGTGAACTCCAGAACGATGGCGCTGTTCCAGCCCTGGTTGAGCACCTTGCCGGTGTCCGGGTCGGTCGATTTCACCTTGAACAGCGCATTTTTCGCGTTCCACTCGCGCCCATCGTGGCGCCGCACGAGCACGCCCTTGGCGTCCAGCGCCTCCAACAACGGGGTCGTGATCGGGAACCGGCCGTCCCCGGCCTGCTCGAATGCTCGCTGAGTATCCCCGTGGTACTCGCTGGCAAGGAGCTTTCGGGTATCCGCCTCGTTGAGATACAGGCGCTTCCCATCCCAGAAGCCGATCCGGTACTGCTTCTGTCGGCCGTTGATCGTCCCCGGCCGCGCGATGATCTCGCGTAGCCAGTCCCACATTTGCTCGACCTCGGCGGCCTGTTCACGGGCGGCCTGAGCCTGTGCCTCGTCGTCAGCTTCTCTGCCCGAGGAAGATTCGACGCGACGGGGGCTGTCGTCTGTGTGTGCTGGGGCATGGGTCGGGTGGACTTCCGCCTCCTGGCCGCTCTCGTAGAGAGAGCTGTCGCTTCCAGCCTCTTGCCGAGAAGCGGCCTCGGCCGGATCTCGGGCGGAATCTCGGGCCTGCTCCGGAGCTTCGCCCGGCGTGGGCGGCGGGGCCTCCGCCGAAGGAAACCGCTCGGGCAAGCCTTTGACCCGACGCCCTTCGTTCTCCGAGGCCACCCGATCCGAGTGAATCAGGAACTCCATCAGCAGGCGCGCGCGATCCGGCGCGTGCAGGGGGAGATCCTGCGGGTGGTGCTCGAAACTGAGTGCCATAATCAGGTCGTTGTGCTCGTCCTCGGACAGCTCCCACGACTCCTCCATGAGCGCGACCAGACGGGCACTTTCCCGATCGTGATAGGTCTTGCGCCCGATCACCTTGGTATCGTCCCCCTTCTCGGTGCGGAAGGCGACGATCTTGCCCAGGTCATGCGCGAGCAGAACGAGCGGCATAAGCGGGTAGGCGTCTTCACCCAGACGCCACCCATCGTTGGGGTGGTTCTTCCGGCTCAGGCGCCAGTGCTCGGCCTCCCGAAAGCCGGTCTCCACGACATTCAGGCAATGCTCGATCAGCGTGCAGCCGCCGTGCCCGCCCGGCTCCGGGGCCGCCGGTAGCTCCGGCCGCGCGGCCATCGTTTCCAGAATCGCCCGGAACAACCGGCGATGGGCCTCGAAGCCCTCGGCCCCGTTGTGGAGCCAGGCGTGGGTCAGGGGCCAGCGCTCCTTGCTGAAGGAGTCCACCTTGCAGCGCTTGGGCGGCTGGTAACCCGGCACCGGGCCAATCGTGGAACGTGCCATCTTGGCCACCCCACCCTTGAGGACCGAAGCGTTCGCCCGGCGCAGGCCATAGGCCAACCCGAACACCAGCAGGGCGGTCGCACCGGCAACCGCCGCCACATCCATTACCTGCCTCACGTCCGGGAGCGCGAGCGGCATCCCGGCCCAGAACCAGAGAATGACCCACCAGAAGCCGAATACGACCATGACGGGCCGAAGTACGCTTTTATGCACGCGACCTCCCGATCAACGATCAGCGCCTCAGTGAAGGGCGAGCGAGGCCCAAACGCTGCCTCGCCCCCATTACCGGCAATCAACGGGTTCAGATCGAGTAGGTCTCGCCCGAGCCCACTTCCTTGCTCCTCGCCTTCCGATCAAGAAAGTCCTGTACCTGCGAGGCGCTGGGGTATCCGGACCCCGTTGCAACGCGGGTTTCGTCGATCACGCGCTCCAGTGCCGACATTGCGAGCTGAACGAACGCGGTGTCTCGCTCCAGCTTGGTCATCGACTTGTCCGGCCCCGAACCGATACGAAGCATCGTTGCCATCACTTCCGCACGAACGGCGTCATCTCCGGTCAGTTCAGCGGAAATGCGCCGCTTATCTTCTGCCTGCATCATTTTCTCCTTGCTTGTATACATTGCACCCGCACAGTGATTATATATTACTTGCAGAACATCGCACGCGGGAAAAGAAGGAGAGAGCGATCAAAAGGGCCAATCAGGGTGGTTCCCTGCTCTGACTGGCGTAAATGGCGCCTCCCGAGATCGGAATAAGTGATAACCACACGCGGCAGCGGCGCGAAAAATGCGGGGTCCGGCGTGTTCGCCCTGCTCCACGCAAGAAAGGATTAAGTGATAATGACCATTAACACTTATAACGAGCCCGAAACGGAGACCGGGGCCGGGGCCATCGACACCGAACAGGCACAGAACCGCCTCCTGGGGGCCTTTTCCGACTGGCTGAAAGGCGGCGATTTCGCCACTCCCTACTCCGAGGCCACGATTCGGGCGTATTCCCGCTGCGCGCGGCAATTCATCGAGTTTGCGGCCTCCATGCACCTGATCCACGTTTCGGAGGCGACACCCCCGACAATCCGGGCATTCGTGAATGAGCAGACGCAAAACGTCAGCGCATCGACCCGGAACCTGTGCATTTCCGCCGTGGACGCCTTTTTCGACTTTCTGGAGTTCGAGGGCATCCGAGAGGGCAATCCGGTCAAGAAGTACCGTGCGGAGCTGAAAAAGACGCGACGGGGCGGCCGGGCGTCCAAGCGCCTCCCGGCCTTCCTTTACCCCAAAGAGGTGGATCGACTGATCGACACGCTGTTTGCCCGCAATCACGCCAATCGGCTGCGCGATCTGGCGTTGATCGGCCTGATCCTCGATTCCGGGCTTCGATCCAGCGAAGTGCAGGCGCTCCGGGTGAAGGACGCCACCGATCTCATCGACAACGGTGTACTGCGGGTGATCGGCAAGGGCGACAAGGAGCGGCTGGTCCGCCCTCTCGACAGGAACCGCAAGCATCTGGTCGAGTACCTGGAGAGCCTGGCCGATCCCCAGGGCGGCCGCCTGGACCCCGGAGATCGCCTGTTCCGAGTGAGAACGGGAGCGGCCATGCGCCAGTGCAACATCCACCACATCGTCCAGCGCGCCGTGGCCGATGCCGGAATCGTGAAACCCCAGACCGGGCCTCACCTGCTGCGGCACACGGCCGCGACGCTGATGCTGGCCTCGGGGATGTCGATGCGGCGCGTGCAGGACAACCTCGGCCACGCGAGCCTGAACACCACCCAGCTCTACACGCACCTCGTTGACGTGGAGCCCGCCGGGACGGAGGGGCCGGGCCTCGACCGGACAACGGGTTGACCCTCGCACACAAATGTACGAAGCTATGGACAAGGGATTGCCCCAACATGAATGGAAATGAGTACCTGAAGCGGCTCCGCAAGCTGGGAAAGAAGACCGGCACGCCGGTTCACCTAGTCGAACACCAAGGGAAAGGGAGCCACGGCCGCATCTACTACGGCGACCGCTTCACGACCCTGAAGGACCGCAAAAAGGAGATCGGCTCCGGCCTGCTAAACGCCATGTGCAAGCAGCTCGGGATCGACCCGAACGACATCTGAGGACAGAGCCATGCGTTACGCATACCCCGTACAACTCGAACGCGACGAAGACGGCCGCTACCTGGCGACCTGCCGGGACGTGCCGGAGGCCCTGACGGACGGCGAATCCCAAGAGGAGGCGCTGCGCGAAATGGGGGATGCCCTGGGCGCGGCGCTCGCGGGCTACGTTATGGAGGGGCGCCCCCTCCCATTCCCGACCGAGGCGGAACCGGGTGAGGCCATCGCCCCGGTGTCGCCCCTGATCGCGGCCAAGCTCGCGCTCCGGGTCGCCATGCAGGCCGAGGAGGTCAGCAACTCCGAGCTGGCCCGCCGCATGGGCAACCATGAGGGGGCGATCCGGCGGCTGGTAGACGTGGATCACAGCTCCAAGATCGAGGCGGTCCACGCCGCCCTCGCCGCCCTCGGGCACGGCCTCGTTGTCGAGGATGCCCGCCCCTTTGAGCCCGTCGCGGCATAGCCACAGGCCGCCATCGGCGTTCCCAACGAGAAAGGCCCCACCCGAAAGGATGGGGCCTTCTTCATTGGAGCGGCTGCTGTACCGGAGCTACGCCACCAGGTCTTCGGCCAGCTCGTCCCGGAGGATCGTCAGCTCGCGCGGGGCCGTCACCGCGAATCGGGCAGCGGCGCCCGTGTGACGCTGGACATCCAGCGTCAGGTCGATCCCCGGACGGCCGATGTGAACCCGCAGGCCGCGCCGCCCGATGCCGAGCACGAGGCTGCTGACCGTCCCGGAGTACGCGGGGGCACCCTGCTCGGCCGCCTCGACGGCCGCCCGGTCCCGCTCCGCCTGGTCCGCCGGGAGCAGGGAGTCGCGGACCACCGGCATATCGCGCGGGGCCTCGACGATGATCCGGGGGCGAGGGGCAGACTCGTACAGGACATATACATCATCACCGATCCAGACCCCCTCGCCATCACGGCGCGTGATCGCCAGAGTGGAGCGGCCGTCATCGTATTCGTGCTTCATTATTAAACACCTCCATGTCATTGCAACAATCATCGCCCGCTCCTGGGCATCTCATCCTCCATCGGGAGCGGACATCTACATCCTATGTGCGCCCGGACAGTAGCGGCAACCCCCTTTACATCCCGAATATTCGGGATGGTCAATGGAGATCCCCGCCTTCCCCGAAAAGGTCACAGCGTTCACTTGTCTCCGCCATAAAGCCGCAGAGCTGGCATTGGTACAAGACAAAGCGGGCA
>NZ_KB898006.1:0-6548 GCF_000377325.1 Thioalkalivibrio sp. ALgr3
TACCACTCCGACCGGAAACCCCGCGTCGACGGCCCGCAGATCGCCCGCGTCGTCGGCCCCGAGGGCGAGGAGATCCACTGCGACGACCACGCCCGCGTGAAGCTGCGCTTCCCCTGGGACCGCTACGCCGAGGACAACGAACACGCCAGCGCCTGGATCCGCGTCGGCCAGGCCTGGGCCGGCCCCGGCTACGGCAGCGTCCTGCTCCCGCGCATCGGCCACGCCGTGATCGTCGACTTCCTCGAGGGCGACCCCGACCGCCCCGTGGTCACCGGCGCCGTGCACGACGGCGACAATCCCCCGCCGTACCCGCTGCCCGAACACAAGACCCGCTCCGTGCTGCGCACCCGCAGCCACCAGGCCGAGGGTTACAACGAACTGCGCTTCGACGACGCCCGCGACGCCGAACAGATCCACCTCCACGCCCAGCGCGACCTCGATCTGATCACCCGCAACGACCGCCGCGAGACCATCGAACGCCACAGCCATCTTGGCGTCCACGGCGACCGCCTCGCCGAGGTCCGCGGCAATGAACACCTCACCGTCCAGGGCGAACGCCGCGAACACACCGCCGCCGACCAGCACCTCACCGTCGACGGCACCCTGCACCAGCGCTTCGGCACCGCCCAGCTCGTCGAGGCCGGACGGGAGATCCACCACGCCGCCGGCACGAAGATCGTCCTCGACGCCGGCGCCGAGATCACCCTCCAGGCCGGTGGCAGCTTCATCAAGGTCGACCCCTCCGGCGTCACCCTCAGCGGCCCGAACGTCCGCCTCAACTCCGGCGGCAGCCCCGGCTCCGGCAGCCCACCGCAGGTGCAGATGCCCGAACATCCCCGCAGCGCGGACGCGAGCCCCCGCAGCCGTTCGAGCACCTCCGGACCCGCGCCCGGGGCAGGGGCCGACGCCATTCGGGAGGCCTCGATGGCCGAAGGCACCGCAGAGCGTGAGCGGGAATTGCTGGTGGATATCACCAGCGGCAGTGAAGACGGCCAGCAGGTCCGCCTGCGCCAGGGTCGGGCAGACGCGGCTGCTACACAGGCACGCACGCAAGCACGGCCCTCCGATGAGCACCAGGGCGCGGGCAGTGGACCAGATAGCACAGCTGCCGCAAAGGAGAGACCCTCAAGTGAAAAAGAAGAGGGCACTGCCGGAGCTGCAGTGGATCAGTGGAGGTTTGCCCGTGAACTGGCTGCACAAGGGCAGACCGAACGGGTGGTGTCAAACCGGAGGCTAAAAGTAGAGCTCATCAGCCACACCATCGGCCTTGATGGTGCGCATGTGGCCGTATGGGTCAATCCGCTGGACGACAGTGGAGAAGTAAAGCCGGTCGCGCGAGCACTTCCGCCCGTGGGCCGCCCCAGGGCGGAGCCCGACTTCAATGTAGGCGGGCATGTCGGTCTCGGACAATCCGTGACTCGAGTCATCGATGCCGGTTACGACTCCGAGGGAGGACACCTCTGGACTCTTGAGCTACCCAGGCAACAATCACCCCACAACAATTCGCATGGCGTTGCCGTCCGGATTTATACCCTTGTCGATTGAAATGAGCCAAAAGGTCATGAAGATTTCTGCGAACATGCTGTTTTTGGCTCTCGCCCTTTTGCTGGCGGGTTGCCCGAACACCTCTGACCGCGAGGCCTCGTATGCAGGAGAAGACCGTGGCGGCTGTATCGTGCGCTTCGACTTGACGGGTGATCTGGACACGCCCGATGCCGTAAGGCAAGTGAATGACATGATCTCGCGCACCATCGGCAGGCAGGGCCTCGCCGCGCAGTATCGCATTGCCTCCGTATCGTACAACTCGCCACGTCCGGAATATGCCGTCCGTTATGTAAAGGACTGCGGCAAACGCCATGAACATACGGCAGCTCTACTGGAGCACCTTGTCCGTGAGATCGACGCGATCGAGAACTACCACATATATGAACGCGACTACGTCGACGAACATGATCTTGTCATGACGCAAGGGACGCCCTGGGGGCCACCTCCGGAACAGAGCAAATGAGCCCACCCACCGGGTTTTGAACAACGTGCCTGCCCGGAAGGCCTCGTTCCGGCCGGCTGAGAACCATTCCCGCTTTTCAGCGCGGAGCGACTTTCGAACGAGGAGCACAAGGAATGAGTGAAGGCGATCTCAAGGAACTGAACGAGGAGGCCGTGGAACTGGGCGTGCGCCGCCGCGCCGAGTACTCGGACGAGGAAGACGGCACCCTGGCGCTGGTGATCCCGAAACGCGAGGGGGGCGGCGAGATCGAGATCGCGCTGCTCGAGCATGCCCGCGCGGTCGAGGAGCGCGAGGACGGGGAACTGCAGGACAACACCCTGGTGGCCATCCGTCCGCTGGCACAACTGGTGCGGGGGCTGCCCGCCCACCTCGGGGGTGGCAGCGAGGACGCATCGGTGACATTCGGGATGCTGCGGCCAGGCTATCTGTATGTCTTTGTCCGCGATCGGCTGTGGCGCGAACTCGAGGTCGGTCCCGACGGCCGCCTCAGCGACGTGGACCTGGCCGCCTGCCGCGAGCAGACCGACACCGGCGAACTGCCCGATGAACGCCCCGCCGAGGGGGAGTGGCTGGAACACATCCTCGCTCCCGCGATGCTGCAGGGGGAGGCCACCCTGCACAAGGTGCGTCTCGCCTACAGCGAGATCGCCTGGAGCGGCTCCTACATCCGCTGGTTGGAGGCGGACCCCGCGCGGATCAAGTCCCGCAGCGCCGCCATCAACGCGGCCGCGGCGGTGCTTGCTGACGGGGAGCGCCAGTTGTCCCTGACGCGGGGTTTCCCCGCCGGCCGCCTCGCCGACGTCCTTGCCCTGCGCCGGCGCGATCTCGGCATGGAGCTGATGCTGGAGGCCCCCGAAGCCTTCACGCCCGACTTTAATGCCCCGGCCGAGGACGAACTGTGCGCCCGTCTTCGGCACCGCTGGGCGCAGGCCGGCGAGGACGACCGGGCCGCTTCGCTGGATCTGCAGTGCGAGGATGGCGAAGACCTGCTCGACGGCCGGCGGGACAACGACGGCGTCATCGCCGTGCCGATACCGGACCCGCTGTTCGCGCTGCGTCACGCCCTGGCGCAGATCCATCTCGCCCAGCACTACCTCGACGCCCTCGATGCGGAACTGGCGGAGCAACCGCTGGGGCACTCGGCCCGGCTGATCCGCCAGGCCCTTTATGCCGCACCAGAGGACGGGGGCACCAACCCCCTCGCCGACTATCGGGACGCCTTCGACACCGAGCGGCTGGACGCGGTTCTCCAGCAACCCGAGCGCGACGCCACGGTGGCCCTGCTGAACCGGCAGCTCCACACCCTCCAGTGGCTGGCGAGCGAAGGGCAGATCACCGCCGTGCTGCGCGACTTCACCAGCCATCACGACCTCGGCCTGTGCGAAGGGTATGCCCTGTGCGCCGACCTTCTCGGTGTGCTGCAGCAACTCCCGGGCGTCCTGCACGATCACCCGGATAGCGCTCCGGCAACACGCGCGCGCAACCTTCTGCAAACCCTGCTCACGAGCGCCGACCTGCAATCGCTGTGGAATCCGTCGGCCCCCGAACAGGCCGATGCCACCGCGCCCGGCACGGACGACGGCGATGGTGCCCCGTCGGTCGCCCTCCTGCGCCGGCTGGCCGGGGACGACAGCGAGATCGACGAGGCCCGGGCCGAGGCGCTGGGCCTCGAGACGCTCGGGCTGATGGCTCGCAATCTGGCCGAACAGGAGCAGGAGCAGACAGAAGCCGTTCTCCACCTGACCAACGCCGGCAGGGTCGGGGGGCTCCTGCGTGCGGTGGTAAGCCAGTGGAGCCAGGCCGTGCTGCGCGCCGTGGAACGGGTGTCCGACGAGGTGGAGGTGATCCGGCTGCAGCGCCTGTTCACCGCGGTCGAGAGCCACGCCAACCTGATCGACGGCGACCTGGGCGGTGAACTGCGCATCATGCGCCGAGGCGAAGTCGACCTGGACCGCTACACCATCCTGGGCGTGCATGGCGACGGCCTCCACTGGGGCCTCACCGACCGCGACCGCGCCAGCGAAACCCTGCAGACCCGGCGGGACTACCTCTTCGCCGACCAGGTCGATGCCGACGGCAACGTCACCGGCTCCACCAGCCCGAAACGCATGAGCGCGGAGGTGGACGACGCGATCCGGCGCGTGGCGGGGTACACCCTGGTGTTCGTGCTGCCCGCCGGCCACCCCGAGGCAGCCCGGGCCGCCCAGCTCCGCCTGACCAAGGTGGCCGAGCAGGCCCGGGTCGTGGTCGATGGCCCGGCCATCTCGCGGATGCTGGTGGGCTTCGCGATCTATAACCTGGGGCGTGAGGCTTCAGGGCTCCTTCAGGCCGAGAAACAGGGGCATGTTGCACTGCAGCGGACGAGAGCTTTTGGAGCCTTCATCGACCTGACAGCGGCCTCCATGAAGCTGCATACCGCCCTGTACCCGGAACCGGTATCGCGGACGGGGCGTTTCGTCCAGCGGCCTTGGTTCGACATGAAGAACTGGCCGCTGATCGGTGCCCGATTGCAAAAGGTCGGGGCCAGCACCCTGGTCCGATCCATAGGCATCGCGAACTTCCTGGCCGGCGTTGCCGCCGTCGGCATCAGCGCCTGGGAACTGCGCATCAGCCTGCAGCAGGGCGATCGCGGCGCCGCCGCCGGGCATGGCGTGGCGGTGGCCGGTGCCGCACTGTTCGTGACCGCCCCGCTGCTGACGGGCCTGCTGCTGATTCCCGGCTGGGGCTGGGCCCTGCTGGGCCTGGGGCTGGCCATCGGCGGCACCAGCTACGCCGCCATGAACCAGGACACCGACTTCGAGCAGCTGCTCCGGCAGGGCCCGCTCGGCACCCATCCCCAGGCGGAGCCGGAATCCACGGACGACACCCGCTACTACCCGCAGTTGCTCACCGCGCTCAGCCCCGTCGAGATCGAGGTGCAGCGCTACCACCGGCTCGGGGCGGACGAGCAGCAGGCCCTGCTGGCCAGCATCGGCGAGACGGCCGGGCCCGGCAACCGCGATTACGTCGTCACCGTCCGCACGCCCCTGATCAGCCGCTTCCGGATCGGCCCGGGCGAATCGTTGACCCTGGCCGTGCAGGAACTCACGCAGACCACGGCCACGACCCCCACCCGGTTCGGGGATCAATACGCCTCGACCTACATTACCGAGGCACCGGACCCCTTCGTGATCGGCCGGCGCCAACTGCTGCCACGGGAGAGCGCCGTGCGCTTTCTGGTCCGGCGCCGGGCCGCCGAGGAACGGGTCGACTTAGGCAACGTCGCTGTCTCGTCCAGCGCCCGCTTGCGGATCGCCCTGCAGGCGCGCATCCAGTGGGAGGGGGGCGAGATGGTCCTGCCCACTCCGGCGCTCACGCAGTACGAGCCCTACCGGGACGGCGAGCATGGCGACCCACCGGGTCGAGCGCAGCGCACGGTCAACAATCCCTTCACCGCGCTCGTCAAACAATTGACCGGGCGCTCACAGGACCCGCTGTACTGGCACATCCAGGAGTTCGACTTATGAGCTGCCCCGACCCCTCCGGTGACTACGCCCCCGGGGCCTATCGCCCGGATGCCATCCCGCCGCTGCCCGCCCCGCCGAGGGCGCGCGACCGCTTCGGCGAGACCCTGCTGCCGTTCGGGGACTACGCCCACATCGACCCGCACCAGCAGGTACTGGAAGACGCCGAGTTCGTGCAGCACCAGGAACAGCAGGACCCGGAGTTCTACCGGTCGGACGACTGGTGGTGGGATCACGAGCGGATCCGCTTCCTGAAAAGCCAGCTGGGGCTTTCCGTGCTGATACTCGCGGTTCCGGTGGTCTATGTTTTCGCCCTCCTGGCCATTCCATTTTATTTTTCCATTGTTATTGACGAGGCCCTCTCTGAATATAATGATTTTATCTATGTCTCTGTGATCATGCTGATCTTAGGGGCCGGCGTTCTGGGCGCACTAGTGATCGGTGCCTACACCACCCAACCCCTGATGATCGGCCTGATCCACCTCGGGGCGTTCCTGCTCAAGCCTTTGCACGGGGTCATCGCCGCCCGCAGCCAGCGCTACCTGGACAACCGCAGCAGCGAGTTCAATCGCCGCACCGGCCAGGTCCGCTTTGCCCGGGGCCGGCGCAAGCCACCGCTGGAGGCGCCGTTCGTGGAGTTCGATGCCTATCTCGAGCGGGTGGTGCAGCGGGGCGGGATTTTCTACCGGCTGATGTTCGTGCACCGCTACAGCGGCGAGCAGTTCAACCGGACCTCGCTGAGCGGGGTGGTCGATCACGACCACGAGGTGCGCGCCCTGTGGGACATGATCCAGCGCTACATGGACATCACCCAGCCCATGCCGGACGTGCCCCGCCTGGAGCCGTTCCGCGCCCGCGACCCGGTGACTGCCGAGCACGACCGCCAGACCGGCCGCGACCCGCGCTTCTGGCGCGACCTCGATCTGGAGGCCTGGAAGTCCGGCGAGGGCGCCGAACGCCGAAGGGCCCAGGCCCGCTTCCCCTGGCGAAATCAACGCTGCCGGCTCACCCCGCAGATCGGCCGCATCGGCATGGAC
>NZ_KB898007.1:0-6129 GCF_000377325.1 Thioalkalivibrio sp. ALgr3
CCCCCGCCAACCGATGCAGCGTCCAAACATGTTATCCCCCGAACCGGACCCAGCCCGCTCCAGCCGCCTACGCCGACCACTCCCCCGTCAGCACATACGAAAGGTCCAGCGGCTCATCCGCCTCCCGCATCCGGCCGTTCGCCTCCTCCACGATCCGCTCCAGCTCCTCCTGGGCTCGGCTACCCATCAGCTCACCCGAACGGGCACGCTCCGAACCGGAAAGCTGGAAGTCCCGGCCCCGCTTCACCACATCTGAACGCTTCGCGATCAACCGCTTCGCAAGCAAGACCGCATCCCTCACCTCGTCGGCGTGCCTCTCGAACCCGCCCCACCGCGTCACACTGTTCTCCGCACGAGGCCCCAAACGCTCCGTCTGCCAGCCACCACGCACCTTCTTCCATCGCACAAGGATCGGAGTCAGCGAACGCCCATCCGAACCGGACTTGCGATCCCACTGAACCCGAATGCGCCCCGTGGCCGGAGGCTGCAATCGCCACAACACCCGATCCGTCGCCACGATCCAGCGGTTCAACATCCGAACCGCCCGAGCCAGGTCAGCCGCACCCTGCTGAACGCGCTCCGCAAATGCCGCCTCCGAAGCGGCAATATCCCCGAGCATCTTCGCTTCGTAATCCAGCTCCTCGGGGGCCGCCGGGGACCACTCGAACGAGCCCAGCTCTCTCGACTCCACTCCTGCCATTCCCTTCCTCCATGTCTCTCGTTGCTCATCCGAATCGGCCCATCCGAGTCGGTGAGAAAGCCGCCCAAGCCTCGGTCGCCACTCCGGTCTGGTGAGGGGCATCCGAACCGGCGTCGAGGCCACTTTTCCGACTCTCTTCGCGGCGCAATTCGAGGCCATTGGCGCGTCGGTTACGGCCATCCGAACCGGGCCTTTCCGACACTGTTCGGCTGTTGTAGATCGGCCCTCGATCCGCCCTGCCTTGCTCCGTTCCTCGGGGGGTGTCGATCCATCGCTCCGAACCGCTTACGGGCCATGGCTCCGGGGCAGGGGTTCAAGCTCTTGGCGCTGACCCTCCCCGCTCTGGAACAGGCGACCGTCACAGTATAACCAACTGTCACTTCTGTTGTTCCTTGCACATGCTTGTATTACTGTAGGTGTCACAGGCACAGGAACAGTCACTATCACTGTCACTGTAACAGTCACAGGCACAGTCACTATCACTGTCACTTTCACCATCACTGTCACTGTCACTGCGCCTGTAGCAATCACCGGGAGGGGAGCCCTCCCAGACAACCGGAAACGGCTTCACAGAGCCAGCACAGGAGAACGGAATGGCTACCCAAGTGATCGGCCTCGACATCGGCCACAGCGCAGTAAAAATGACCTTCGACAAGGCGAACAGCGTGAACCGCTACATGTTCCCTTCCGTGGCGGCACCCGCCATCCATATCAGCAACAGCGAGGAAGCCCAGCGCGCCGCGCGCGAAACCGTGAAGGTCCGTGGGCGCGAATACTTCATCGGGGAAACCGCCTCGATCCAGGCGCGCGGCTCGGTCGCCGCCGGGCTGACCCGCGAATGGCTCCAGTCGAACGAGCACATGGCCCTGATGGCACACGCCAACCGGATCGCTGGCGAAGACGCGGACGCCTTCTCCCACCGGATCGTCGTGCTGGGCCTGCCAGTCACCGAGTTCGACCAGCGCCGCGACCCGCTCAAGGAGATCGCCGCCGAGGTCTTCGGGGATGGCGTCCAGATTCGGGTGATGCCGCAACCGATGGGCACCTATCAGAGCGTCATGCTGGCCCGCACCGGCCTGCCCGCCGAGGGGCGCGTCATGCACGACGAGTCGTGGGGCGTGATCGACGTGGGCTACTACTCGACCGACATCATGGTTCTGGTGAACGGCCGCTGGGTGGAAGCAGGCTCGGGGGGCGGTCCCGGCGTGTACGTCGCCGCTCAGGCGCTCGAACGCATCCTGCGGGACCACGACATCGAGGCCGACATCTTCGAGGCCGAGAAGGCCCTACGCGAAGGCACGCTCAAACAGTACGGGCAGCGGATCGACGTGCAGGATCACGTCGCGAAGGCACTCGGCACCATCACCAATCAGGTGATCGACACCGCCAACCAGCTTATGCAGAGCCATGCCAAGCACCTCGACGGCATCCTCGTTACCGGCGGTGGCGGATCACTCGTCCTGGACCAGCTTCAGGCCAAGTGGCCGCACGCGAGCATGGCGGAGGACACCGAGGCCGAAGGAACCCGGTACAAGGGCCACCGCTTCGCGAACTCCGAGGGCTACTACCGATTCGGCCGCATGACCGATCGGCTCGGACAGAAGGCGAAGGCGTAATCATGGCGCGCTGGAAGCGAGCCCGGAGCAACGGGCCTGAACGCATCACGGTCCAAGTCCAGCCAGATCGCGACCCGGAGCTGTACGAATGGTTGATGGCTCAGCCCTATGGGGCCGCGTCGAAGAAGGCGCGGGCCATGCTGATCGAGGCCGTCCGGGCGGAGAAGGAGGGAGCGCAGGCACCCACCGCGCCACCGAAGCGCAAGGAGGCACCGGCCGCCCAGGCGGCCCCCTCCGAACCGGCCCCGGCCCGGACTGCACCGGCACCCGAGGAAGCCCCGGAACCGCCCCGGCAGGAAGAACCGGCACCGAAGCCCCCATCCGAACCGGCCCCGCCGCAGGCGGCAAGAAAAACATCGCCAGAAGGTGAAGAGACAGGACAGGAGGGTGGGACAGAAGACATTGACCCGGAAACCCTGCGCATCATGCAAGACTCCATGGATCAGTTCTGATGGAAAAGCTATTCATCGCGGAGAAGCCCTCTCTCGGGAGGGCCATCGCAGAAAACCTCCCCGGACCCAAAAAGAACGGCGAAGGGTATATCCAGGCAGGCAATGACGTGGTGACCTGGTGCTTCGGGCACATCCTCGAAATGCCCTACCCGGAAGCCTACAACCCCGAATGGAAATCGTGGGATCTGAAACACCTGCCCATCATCCCGCCTCGATGGAAACTGGAGCCGAAACGGGACAGCAAGGACCAGCTCAAGACGATCAAGACACTGCTGGCCCAAGCATCCACCGTGGTCAACGCAGGAGACCCCGACCGCGAAGGGCAGATGCTCGTGGATGAAGTGCTCGAATACCTCGGAAACGACCGCCCCACCAAGCGGCTTCTGCTCTCCGCCACCGACCCGGCCACCGTGAAGCGCGAACTGGGCCGGATGCAGCCCAACGACCGCTTCCGAGGGCTCTACCAAGCCGGGCTCGGCCGCGCGCGGGCGGATTGGCTGGTAGGCATGAACCTCTCCCGCGCGATCACGAAGACCCTCTCACGGGAACACATGATCTCGATTGGAAGGGTGCAGACCCCGACGCTGGCTCTGGTCGCGCGTCGCTGCGATCTCATCGAGAACTTCGAGCCGCGCGACTTCTTCGACATCGAGGCCACGGTCCACGAGTCCAGCCGCGATCCGGCCGACGATTCAACGCCCCGTCTCACGCTGGCGTTCTCGCCCCAGAAGGATGAAGACCGCCTCTGGGATCAGGCGGAGGCGAAGTCCATCGCCAAGGCCCTGAAAAACCGCGAGGGGGCGCTGTCGAAGATGACAGAGCGCAAGAAAGAGCGTCCGCCCCGGCTGTTCACCCTGCCGGAACTCCAGAAGTTCGCGAGCAAGAACCTGAAGCTCTCGGCCTCGAAGACGCTGGCCGTGGCTCAGGAGCTTTACGAGAAGAAGCTGACCACCTACCCGCGAACCGAGTGCCCGTATCTGCCCAAGGAGCAGGAGGCGGACGTGCCGGACATTCTCGATGCGATTGGGCAGGCCGCCGACGAGTCCCTGGTGAACGCCAGGGCACGCCTCCAGAACCCCGAGGCCCGGCCCAGCGTCTTCAACACCGCGAAGGTCGAAGAACACCACGCGATCATTCCGACCCGCAATCCTCTCCCCGAGGGACTTTCCGATCAGGCCGTGGCGCTCTACAAGGCCATTGCCATGCGCTACCTCCTGATGCTCGCCCCCGACCGCGTGTACGACGAGACGCTGTACACCGCCGTCTGGGACGAGCGGACGTACAAGGCCAAGGGGCAGGTAACGGTCTCGCCCGGCTGGACCACCATCGCGGGCAAGGCCGCGAACGACAAGGCCCTGCCCGACCTGCCGGACGGCGCCAGGGTGACCGTCGCAGATGCGAAGCCACGCAAGCGCACCACCCGTCCGCCGGACTACTACACCGAAGGGACGCTCATCGAAGACATGGGATCGGTCGCCAAGTACGTCCAGAACGACAAGCTGAAAGCCGTTCTCAAGGAGAACTCAGGGATCGGGACGGCCGCCACGCAGGCTCAGACCATCGAAACGCTGAAATCACGGGGCTACATCACCCTGGATCGAGGCAAGCTGAAGGTGAGCGAGCTGGGCCGCTCCATCGCTCACAACCTCCACCCGCTACTGGTGAACCCGGATCTCACCGCGAAGTGGGAAATGGATCTGAAACGGATCGCGGACGGCGACATGGAGCTGTCCGAGTTTGAGGGGAACATCCACCGATTCCTCGATTACATCCTCAAGTGGGCCAAGGACCGGCAGGGCGAAGTGGAAATCGCGGGGGAGCCCGCGAAGACGAAGGGGCGAGGCCCGAAGAAGGGCGGCGGCAAACGGAGGAAAGCCGCCTGAACCAAGGCGGCCCCGGCACGGGGCCGCCGAGAGTTCGGTTACGCCTGTTCCTGATCTTCCTCGTCCTCAACCTCGATCATGCTGGCAACTTCCAGCATTTCCTCGTTGGTGAGCCGCTGGAACATCATGCCGAGGACGATCTTCACCTGGCGCGGCGTGTTGGCCCAATCCGCATCGGTGGGAGCGAGCCCACGCCATTCGGGGTGCCGGGACATGGAGGCATACACCTGCCGAATCGAAGCGTCGATGGTCTCCTCGTCGCCCACGATGAAGTCTTCCGGCCGGAGGACTTCCGCGAGCATGAGCACCTGGGCGAACGGGATGCCGAGAAAGCGCCCCATGCTGCGGAGCTTTTCATCCGTGATCTTGCTGATGTCCCGGCCGCCATTGAGGATCAGGGTCAGATAGGAGTAGGTGATCCCGATGGAGTCCGCGAGCTGGTAGCGGTCCATCTCCAGCTCCTCCGCTCGCTCCAGCAATGCCTTTGTGAGCGCCGAGCCTTTGACGTGGCCGCTTTGATTCACTGCCGCTCCATCGCCGCCCTTCTTCTCTTGGGAGCTGTTTTTGGAAGCCATTTTTAGCCCTACCTACCTCGAAAATTAGCGGCCTCTTCTGGTACCGCTGGTGTCTGGGGCGGGTCGAAACGCCGCCGTCTATTAGAATTTCCTGCTGTAACTTTTACAGATTGGTCCTCTGCATTGTAACCGCAAAACCACCGGAAGGTATATCCAGCCGTAACGCCGTAAGCCACTGATTTCGTGCATCCTGCCGCTTTTGTTGAGCAGTTTTGTCAGGCTTTCGGAGCGACCATCCACGAGAACGCAACCCCCCTTCGCACGCTCCCGTCAGGAGAGAGGGCCGTTATTCAGATAGTTACAAGCAAGATCACGATGGAGCCTCTGGGTAGCGTCGGCCCGGACATCTGGACCTATCTTCCCGGAAGAAAGCTCCTGGTGGGTTTTTTCGGCACCGCAACTCCTTCGAGAAGCAGGCCATTTCGGCCCTGCACAACGAAGGAGATCGCTATGAAGCAATCCGCCATGCAGCAGTCCCTCGGCGTGACCGCCGCCATGATGGTTGAGCAGATCAACCGTCAGGGGAACGGCGACATCCGCGTGTCCGTGGAGCCGGGCATCTCGACGGCCTCAACGGATGACAACCTCATCCGTCTGCCGGTTGTGCCGGACGACAAGCGCTTCATCGCGCTTGCCTATCTCGGCCACGAGGCCAGCCATGCGAGGGTCACCGACATGAGCGCCTTCCGGGCGTTCGCGAAGCGCAGCCCGCTCCATAAGGCCGTCCTCAACATCATCGAGGACATCCGGATCGAGCGGAGCATCATTCGCGTCTATCCGGGCCTTCGGGGCCTTCTGGCGCAGCTCATGGCGCACTTGGTCCAGCAGGGCTCCATGGGCCACGAGGAAGAGGTGGATGGACAGCCGCATCCGGTCGTCGTTTTCGTCAACTGGATGCTGCAC
>NZ_KB898008.1:0-6000 GCF_000377325.1 Thioalkalivibrio sp. ALgr3
GAGGGTCTGCTGGACGTAGGAGCCCGAGCCGTAGGTGATGATTTCAAGCGCCATTGCAGTCCCCTACTTACCGGGCCAACGTCTGAGCGAAATTGATCCGCTGAGCCATGTTCGGGCTCATTCGCGTTGCCATGATCGACTTGAGGTTCCGCTGCATTTCGATGAACTCGTGCATCCCCCCTTGATTGCGCATTTCCGTCTGGAACTCACGCTGAGCCTGATCGACCAGGGCTCGCGCGTTGTCCGCGATCTGCTGCGCCTGAAGCGTTCCGGCTTCCCCACCGGGCATGTTCGCCGTCGAGAGCAGCGCGGTTTGCAGCGGGGGAACGATGCGCTCCAGCCAGCGGAACATCAGCTCTTTCACGAGGAGATCGGTGTACTTCTCGCGAGTGAGGCCCGGATAGCCCGCATCCGTCTCCGCCTGGATCATCTGGAAGATCGGAAGCCGCGAGAGCGCCAGAACGAGCGTCGCATCATCGGAGAAGCCCGCGTGCCCCGCGTCGGGAGGCTGCTGCACGGCCTCCATGATCTCTTCCACGGCGGCTTCGACCCGAGTGCGAAAGACATTGGCATCCTGAGCCGCAACATGGCGCTCAGAGGTTTCGAGACAGCCCCGCTCCGGGTCGTTGCATTGCAGGAGCGTGACCTGCCCGGCCGCCGTGTCTGCCCCCGCCTCCGTCAGCTCGCTCCAGGTAACGGTCGGCGTGATCGGCTGGTTCTGGAGAGAGCTGACGCCCGGCCCCGTGGCACCCTCCGGCCACACCACCGTTCCGACCAGCGACATCACCAGTTCCAGAATCTCGTCGTCGGAGACTCGGGCGTTCTTGAGCGCCTGCCAGACGATGTTGCCGCGAAGGGCCTGCTTCACGGCATCACCATCATCCTGCGGCTGGCCGTCATCGCTCAGCGGGTTCATCAGGCTCCAATCCCACTGCTTCTCGGACCCGCACTCGAAGCGCGAAGCGAACTCATCCGAGGCCATCGACTCCCCGGACTGGAAGCGCTGGCACACGCTGTCCTGCATCCCCATCGCGCCCAGGGCGCCCCGGTTAATGTCCACGGCCGTCTGGCACGAATCCATGTTGAACTGGTTGGCCTTGTTGGCCCAGTCCTGCATCTGCTTCATCAAGGCGCCGAGCTGCGGCGAAAGGGAATCCAGCGCGAGGTAGAAGGCGGTCGAGACGGCCTGCGAGCCGACCTGCCGGGCCATCTGCACGATCTGGTCCATGTTGATGAACGAGAACCCGCCCAGGAAGGCGTCAATGCCGCCACAGCCGAACTCAGCACGCGGGGCCTGAATCTGGATGGGCTGGTAGTACCGGGTGCCGGTGCGGGCGGTGAGCTGGCCGAAATTGACGAACCCAGCCGACTCCGACTGATAGAAGCCGGGGTCATTCACCGTATAGGAGTCAAGAAACTGATCCATGGCGCCATCCAGCGCCGCCGCATTCGAGAACCCGGCTACGCCGGTTGCCAGAATCACGGCCCCGGCCAGCGGCTTCAGCTTCGCCATCACACCTTTCTTCGTTTCCATGCTCAGAACTCTCCGATTTCGAGCGACACGACCCGACGCAGGCGCTTACCCAGCTCCGCGTCGTCGATGACCCCATACCCCAGGGAATCCACCTCGCCGGTGGAGGGGTTCAGGAGAAAGAGCCCCGGCGCCTCCCGGACGCCGAAGGCTTCCGCGAGGCCCGCGTCTTCACGGGCCTCCGGGAAGTATTCGTTGGTGGTTCCATCGAGCGTGATGGCCCGGACGGTCAGATCGTTTTCGCGGGCGAAGCGCTCGACATGCCGGGACTGCACCTCGCAGTACGGGCAGTCATCGGCGTTCATGTAGAAGAAAACCAGCCCCCTCTCGTCGCGAACGTGGTCTACCGCCTGGGCGATCTCCCGATCTTCGATCCGGCGCTGCTCCCGGACACCGGACTGCACCACCGGACGCTCCGTGGTGTAGTCGAGGTCCGGCCGATCCCACAGGGTTCGGCGCCAGGTGTCCGCAAACACCATCGAGCGGTTCATCATCGCGTCCTGCATTTCGAGGTAGGCCGCGATGTTCTCCTGCGTCGGCTCCAGAATCGCGAGCGCCTTGGCTTCCTCGATCTCCTCCTGAAGCGCCTCAAGACGCTCGCGCGCCGACAGCTCGGGATCGACCGGGAGGATTTCCGGTTCCGGCTCGGGCTCGGGCTCGGGTTCCGGTTCGGGCTGCGGCGGTTCCTCGTACCAGAACCAGCCGCGCTCGCGGTCGCCATAGAACCCCGAACCGATCCCCGGATTCGCGTGCGCAACGCCGATACTTGCCGCCACTCCGGCCATCAGCAGACCACGCGCCCAAGACTTGCAAGTGTTTCTCATGGTCAATCCGTTCAGGAGAATAGCATTGTAATTCTATCAGAATTGAAAGCGGACTGTGCCGATCAGGCGAGAATAATCGACAAGCCCGACATCCGCATAACGCGAGTCGTAGGAGTCCTCGTGCGACCCCATAACAAACACCTTCCCATTGGGAATGACGCCCTCCTCCGCGACATCCAGCGGAATGCCCATTCGCGACTCCGGTTTCGCTGTAGCAACCGGCTGACCGTCGATATGAACGATGCGCCCCTCATCCACGGTCACCTTCTGACCAGCCACACCCCGGACCTCTTTCACGAACACGGTCTCCGGCCGGTAATGGTCGCGGGCACCCTCTCCCACAAAGAAGGCAATCCGGTCCCCGAAGCCCAGATCCTCGATGATCGAGCGCATGGCCGGATCACCCTGGTCCTCGACTCGCTCGACCCAGAAGACCCGCTCGGGCAGGCTCTCGGTGAGATTGAGCGCGAACATGTAGCGGTCGGAGATCGCGCCCACAAGCGCATGGACCGGCCACGCCAGAAGCACGGCCGTAACCAGCGCCGCCCGGAGCACACGCACCCGCATGGGCACGTCCGGGCGACCTTCAGCCATCGTTGCAACGTCGTTACCCATCATGGCCGGTTCAGAAGGCAGGGGCCGTCTGCTGCGGCTCCAGGATGGCCCGCAGCTCGTCGGTGTAGTCTTCCAGGCCCGCGTCCACCGCGACCGCCTGGGACTGGACCAGCACAAGGTCAGGATTGCGCTCAGCCAGAATCAACAGGGCCTGATCGACACGCTCCGCAAAGGCCGTCGCGCGCTCCATCGCCTCCATCTGCGCCTCCTCGTCGCCTTCAATCGCCTGATCCAGCGCGTTTCGCTGGTACTCTTCCATCAACCCCGTGACATTCACCACGCCGATCTGCTGACCGCCGGAGAAGACACCATCCGGCACCGCATAGCGCGCGCCCAGCATCAGCAGCACCACAGCCAGCGCGAAATACACCCCGAACAGAATGAACTGCATCGTGCGCTGCTTGCCCACGAGGGCCGCATCCTGGCCCTGACCACCGGACACGCCCCCCGAAGCGGCGCTGACGTTCTCGTTAGGATTCTCGTTGCTCATTCGGTTACTCCTTCTTGCCCTTGCGCTGCTGGATCACGACCTCGATGGCATCGGCCAGGCTGACCCCGCTCTCCTGAAGCTGGTTGATGGCGGCCACTTCATCGGCCTTGGTTGAATACATGAACTCGCTGAACGGGTCCGGGATCAGGCGGCCGATGCCAGACCCCAGCGGGCTCTTCACGAAAATCTCGGAATACTGGCCCTGCTGGGTCTTCACGGAGCGAAGAAGGCGCTCGGTGTACCCCTCCACCTTGAACCGGCCGGAGTTCTTCAGGTCGTCAATGGATTCCTCCTTCTGGCGAAGCAGGAACATCCAGTCGGCGTTCTCCCATGCCGCACGGGAGGCGTCGTTCTTGAAGTAGTCGTTGACGCCCTGGGTCGCGGTCATAAAGCTCCCGCCGTACTTGCGCGCCCGGCGGTAGCCCGTTTCGATGAAGTCGGCCGCTTTGCCACCACTCATCAGATCCCACGCCTCGTCGATGATGCAGATTTTCGGCTGCTGCCGATTTCCCGACTGGTGCGAGAGGTACATGGCCTCCTGAATCTGGAGCATGATGATGAGCAGGATCACCGCCTGAAGGTCTTTCCGCCCCTTCAGCTCCTCAAGCTCCAGAACAACCAGATTCGATTTGAAGTTCAGGTTGGCCGGACCCTCGAAGTAGTCGGCATACATGCCGCCCTTCGTGTAGGGAAAGAGCATGTCCCCGAGGTCGTGCGCGCGGGCGTCCGGATTCTCGTGGATCAGGTGGTGCGCCACGTCCGTCAACGTGGCCCGGTTCCCCTTGTGCTCCCACGCATAGTTGATCGCCTGCTCGACCCACGAGCCTTCCAGATCGGTGAGTTCCCGTTGGGAGGAGATCGCCTGGCTCACGATGTCTTTCAGCAGCCGGATGCGGTCCTTGTCCAGCGTCTCGATGAACGTGAACGGGTTGACGTTGATATTGGACTGCTCGCTAAACTCGATGAACTGGCCGCCCAGCAGCTCACACGTCCGCTGGTACGAACGGCCCACGTCGATGATCCAGACCCGGCCGCCGGTCCCGACATAGGCAGTCGCCATTTCGTTGAGGAAGAAGCTCTTGCCCGAGCCGGAGGAGGCAACGATGGCCGCGTTCATGTTGCCCGCCTGGGAAACGTCGAACACGTCGAACGACAGCGGTTGTCCGCGACGCCCCATCAGCATCATCCGAGGCGTCCCGGTGCCCCTCCACTCAGCCATCAGCGGCATCATGTTCGCCGCGTTCCACTCGGTCATTTTCCGAGTGCGCTTCATCGCGTCGAAGTCGGCGGCCATCTGCGCGTCATACCCGAAGGGAAGGGACGCGAGCAGGCCCTGCACCTGGAGGAAGCTGTCACGGCTCAGGGTCCACCCCTTCGAGCGCCACATCGACAGCAGCTTGTTCTCGGCGGCGTTCGCCGTCTGCGGACGCGAGAGCATGATGACCGAGTGAGAGACCTCGACCAGATCGACGCCTTTCTCCACGGCATCGGAGATATACTTCCACTCCTCGGCCTTTGCGCCCATATCCGGCATGATCCGGGCCATCTGCGAATCGGCCGACTGAACCGCGCGCGCAGTCTTGATCTGCACCTTCCCGCGCAGCGCCTCGCGATCCGGAATCCGGATGTTGCAACACAGGAGGAACGGGGCCGGAACCTGCATGGTTTCCTGAAACTCGTCACCGATCAGCCCCGTCATGTACGGCAGGAGCATTTCCTGGGGATACCCCTGAACGGTGTACGAGCGAACGGCGGTGTCGTTGATCGTCATTCCCTGCGCACCCACCCGGAATACGGTGTCACGGTCGATCACCTGGTCCCGGATCAGGGCACCCTCATCGTAAGGCCGGGGCTCGCGCACATGCTCCTCGGCATCCGGGTTCAGGATCTCATGGAGAAGGGAAATCAGGTCGCGCGGCTTGAGCTGACGGGACTGAATCCCCGCCGTGCGAAGCGTCCCCTCAAAGCCGTCGCGGGCACTGATAGCGTGCTTGATCTCCGTCTCGCTCGGGTCGTTCCCCGGCAGGCTCACGGTGATGAACAGGCGGAAGTTGCGCAGACGGTATTCCTGACCCTCGAACAGCGAGTCCCACCGGCCTTGCAGCAGGTAGTCGATCCGGCGGCGAGCCATCCGGCGATACACGTTCGTTGAGCGCGGGGGGTGCCCGAGGCGATCCAGCTCCTCCTGGCTGTACTCCTGATCCGGCAGCCGCATGGATGCCCAGCTCCGCATGTCCGGCAGCACCTGCGGGGACGCATAAAGCAACGTCTGGATGGTCGATCCCGTGGGGAGCGATTGCTTGAACAGTCCCAGCAGCACCCGAACGGTCTCCTCCGAGGCCCCGACCAGCGGGGGGCACTCGAAGGCGAAACCGTGGCTCGCTGCGTTGAAGAACAGCCCCGTTTCCTCGTCAAAGGACTCGTAGTTCAGCAGGTCGGAGAAACGGTGATGCTCCATGCACTGAGCCATCCGGGACAGGGTGGGGGGCAGGGCTCCCTCCATCACCTCGTCGTCCGGGGTGTCCTGAAGACTCGACCCC
>NZ_KB898009.1:0-4635 GCF_000377325.1 Thioalkalivibrio sp. ALgr3
CCCGGCCGCCGCGCCCTACCTGCCCCATGCAGTCGCTCTCGGGGCAGCCGCCGCCGGAAGTGGATGGCTGGCTTGGCGCGGAAGCGAGTTCGTGCGGCGGCGCTGGGCCTTCGATACCGACATGGCGGTGCGGTCGGACGTGCCCAGACTGAAGGCCGGGCTTGGGGAGCACGTCCCCGGCGCCCTGCTCATGGGCTACTGCCTCGACACGGGGGAGCCGATCTGGGTGCCAGACGAAGACCTCATGCGGCACGTCTACATCCGGGGGCAGTCCGGGGTCGGGAAAACCGTGATGGCGTCCTCGCTCATGTTCCAGCAGATCGAGCGGGGCGGCGGCCTGATGTTCGTGGACGGCAAGATCGACGTGGACAACCTCGACGCGCTGTATCAGATGGCCGCGTGGGCCGGGCGCGAGAATGACGTGGAGATCATCAGCCCCGGCACCCCGGAGACCTCGAACAGCTACAACCCGATCCTCTACGGTGATCCTGACGAGGTGGCCGCGCGGATCATCGGCCTCATTCCCTCCACTGAAGGCAGCGCCGGAACGGACTATTACAAGCAGGCGGCCAACCAAGGGGTCGCAACCCTGATCGGCGCGCTCCAGGCGACCGGGATGGCCTACAACTTCATCGACCTCACGATCCTGCTGTCCTCCCCGAAAGCGCTCCAGTACCTCGAAAGCCTGGTGCCGCCGGATCGGCCGGAAGCGAAGGCCCTCTCGATCTTCCTCGACCAGTACCGCACCGGAAAGGAAGGGATGGTGGATCTCAAGCGGCTCAAGGAAACCTTCGGGGGCATCGGCGGCCGTCTCTACATGTTCGGAACCGGGAAATTCGGGGAGGTGATGAACACCTACGACCCGGAAGTGCGACTCTACGACTCGGTGCGGAACAACAAGATCACCTACGTCGCATTGCCCACGATGGGCAAGGATGTCGCCGCCTCCAACTTCGGGAAAATGCTGATCGGGGATTTCCGCACGGCCGTCTCCTGGATTCAGGCGCTCCCGAAGGGAGAGCGTCCCGACCCGCCCTACCTCGGCTTCTTTGATGAGGCCGGTTCCTACATTTCCGCGACGTGGGACCGCATGTTCGAGCAGGCACGCTCCGCTCAGATCATCCTCATGCCTGCGATCCAGACCAACTCCAACTTCGAGTCAATCTCGCCGGAGCTGGCCGAAATGATCGAGGGCAACACCTGGAACAAGGCATTTTTCAAACTGGGCGCTCAGAAAACGGCCGAAGCCGCCGCCGATTTCATCGGCATGAAGAAGGGCGTCCAGCTCACCCTCACGCAATCCGATAGCCAATCGGAGACGGCGACTCTGGTGAACCCCGCCCCTGCGCAGTCGTCGGGCGACTCTACCGGCTCCGGGTATTCCGAGCGCGAGCAGGAGGAGTACCGGGTGAGCCCAGACGATCTGAAGTCACTCGCGAAGGGGGAGGCGATCATGGTGATCGGTGGTGACCGGGTTTACCCGATCAAGGTGCCGATGATCCAACTGGACCCCGCTTTCACCAAGCAGGTCGGCACCGCGAAAACCTCCCACCGGAAGCGGCAGTTCCGCAAGGGAATCAACCTCTTCGGCCAGATTGACCGCTTCCTCACGAGCCGGGAGAAGGAAGTGCTCTCCCAAGAAGCCGGGAAAGCCCTGGGCGCATAACGGAGAGCACGACCATGAACGCCATCACCGAGAAACGAGACCCCGAACTGGACGGCTTCTACTGGGACGCGAACGATGCTGGAGACCTTGAACGAGACGCTGGGAGCGACCTTCCTGCCGACGACGCTTTGGTGGGTTGGAATTGGAGTGGTGGCGCTTCTGATTTTCCCTCCGACGAGGCCCTTGCTGAGCTACTTGGTGAGCCAGATATTCACGCCGAGCGGGAAGGGGATCATCCTGATTCTGTGGCAATGGGCCGTCTGGGCAACCAAGACGCTGATCGGCTCACACAAGGCGTACTTCCGGAACCTGTTGACGCCTCGCTCCAGACTGTTCCCCACGCTTCGCGACGAGCACCGAAGGGGCGAGAGAAAGGCGGATCAAGACTGACCTTCCACATCCGCCCCGAAGACTGGGATGATCCCGTCCAGCGCGACCTCGTGCGGCTTCTCCAGCTTCGGATGAGGGAGATCATCGACCAGCGCCCGCGAGGCCGTGAGTTTCTTGCCTGGATGTTCTCGTGCGACCCGCAGGAAGAGCTTTCCTTCGATCAATGCGCGAGGGCGCTCGGGGCCGAGCCCAATAACATCCGGCTCCGCCTCCAGTCCTACCTCTACCGGCACTGGATTTACCTGAATCGCCCTCTGTCCGGTTTCTTCGTCGCCCATCCGCCGCGCGACCTGATGGGACGGTGCCTGTTCAGCGCCGGTCCCATCGGGGAGTTCATGGCTCTGCGCGTTTGGCTTCAGCCGGGCATCCCCATAAGCATTCTGATGCGTGCGGCAGCCACCGAGTTTCCGGACAAGAGCGAGTTCGATTTCAAGGCGGCGGTGGAAGCACTGCTCGAAAGTCGCCTCATGCTGGAAAACGCTGGCTCAAACCTCTACTTGGTCGGACACTATGGATACCGCCTCGAACGAGAAGACCCCTGGCGATAACAACCCTGCCATCGAGCCCGCAGAATGGCTCCTGCATCTGCCCAAGGACTTCGTTGATTACCAGGAGGACGACTACCCCTTCGGGGTCGGAGATCGCTTCTGCGGCGAAGTCCGTGTCCTGACCGCACCGAAGCCCAAGAAGGGCACGCGCCGCCCCATGTGGCAGTTCGACGTAGCCACAAGCACGCTGGAGCTGCGGGTCACCTACTTCGGGAAGCGCCCGGAGCACACGACCGACTGGAAGGACGTGAAGCCGGGCGCCCGGATTCTCCTCAAGGGCACGGTCAACCAGTTTGGTCGGCAGTTCGTCCTCGATGGCGCCGAGCGCGTCTCCCCGGCGATGTACGGCCGGATCGCCGCCCGTTACCGCCGGGGCGCACTGAAGCGCGCGGCTTCGGCCACCGTCGCCAAGCGCGTGGCCGAGGCCCTGGAGGATGATCGCCACCTGGTGAGGGCCGCCGAGCTTCTTCACGAGAGGCTGGGCGCGGCGTCCCCTGGCACCGGCCCCCTGTCTCAACTGCTGCTGACCCTGCACGCGCCGGATTGCGAACGGGACGGGCATCTGGCAATCCAGCGCGCCCGGCAGCTTTCCGCTCTCGCCATCCTGAAACGGCGCCCTCCCCCGGTCTCGGGCCGCCCCGGCGCACGGGTCGCCATCGAGGACTGGTTGTGCGATCGGGCCGTGAGGGTGCTGGAGGACCGCACCGGGTTCTCCCTGTCGGAATCCCAGCTCAGGGCGATCCACGGCCTTGTCGATGCTCTGCGGCGGGACCAGCCCACCCGAGCCCTGATTTCCGGCGACGTGGGCTCCGGCAAGACCCTCCCCTACCTCGCGCTGGCCGTTCTGGCCCATACGGCCGGGGCGCGGGTTGCGGTGATGATCCCGAACGGAGTTCTGGCCGAGCAGGTTTTCCGCGAATGCCGGGAGGTGTTCCCCCGCGTGGAGGCGACCCTGGTATCCAAGGGCGGCCTCAAAGGCGACCGAGACACCGGGCTCCTCATTGGAACGACGGCGATTGCCGCCTACGCCAAGCGCTCGGGATGGAGGGCGGACGTGCTGATCCTCGATGAACAGCAGAAACTCGGTCTGACCCAGAAGCAGCAGGTCATGCACGAGGACACCAACATTATCGAAGCGACCGCAACGTGCATCCCCATGACCATGGGCCAGATCAAGCACGGCGACATGGAAATCTACCGGCTCAAGCCGCACACCGAAAAGGACATCCGTTCCTACATCCTGGGGGAACAAGACCGCGCACGGCTGGTCGATCACATCGAGAAGGAAATGGCCGAGGGCCGCCGCTGCGTGGTGATCTACCCCATCCGCGATCAGGGGTCAGAGCGCAAACGCAGCGTTATTCACGCGGCCGAGGCATGGGCCGAGCGGTTTCCCGGTCAGGTGGCTTGCCTGCACGGCCAAATGACGCAGGACGAAAAGACGACTATCCTTCAGGGCGTCCGAGAGAAAGAGACGCCCCTGCTGGTCGCATCCTCAATTATTGAGGTTGGCGTCACGATACCGGACCTCTCTACCCTTGTGGTCGTTGATGCGGGGCGCTATGGAACGAGTACACTTCACCAGATGCGCGGGCGCCTCGTGCGCCAGGGCGGCAAGGGGTTCTTCTTCATGCTGCCAGGCGTAGATACACGGAACTCGGACGCACTGACGGACGGGCAGGTGACCACTCTCGAACGTCTGAGCCTCCTCCTGAGAACCCAGGACGGTTTCGAGCTGGCTGAGCTGGACATGGCTCAGCGAGGGTTTGGCGACCTCTTCAGCGAAGACGCCGAGAAACAGCACGGGGCCACCCAAGCCCCCTTTTATGGCCTGAAGCTGACGCCCGAAGATTTCGACGGGATGATCGCTCAGGAACAGGTAACGTGAGCACGAATCTCAAGAAGCTACTGGACGACGATTTCGAGGCGCAGCACAGCCGGAAGGCCAATGGCATCCGGTTCGCCGTGGATTCCGCGTATCGCGCGTTCGAGAAGGAATGGGGCTGGATGCCAGACAGTCGGCCGCACTGG
>NZ_KB898010.1:0-4065 GCF_000377325.1 Thioalkalivibrio sp. ALgr3
GCTTTTCTCGTGTCCCGACCGGACTCTGAAGGTCGATTTTGCGGCGCTGGCGCAAGCCGTGTCAGCCGCCCGGACCCGGCCGAACGACCGTTTCGGCGTCAACGTAGCCCCGAGCAGCTTGATTCATCCCGAGTACCTACCCCGCCTCGCAGACACCATTACGAAACTCCCCTGCCCGGAGAACCTGGTGGTGGAGATCACGGAGTCGTTCGATGCCAGCGAGGCCGTACTTTTCTCGTTGGTCGCAGCGGTGGAGAAGATTTCCGAGCTGGGCGTGAAGACCGCACTGGATGACTTCGGGACCGGCGGTGCCGGGCTCGCGATCTTCAGCATGACCCACTTCGATTACGTCAAGTTCGCCCCGGTGGTTGATGTCACTTCGACTCGGGGCCGCGCGGTGCTGGAATCCGTGGCCGAGACGGCCAACCGGCTGGGTGACTTCTCCGTGATCCTTGAGGGTGTCGAGAATCAGGCCATGCTCGATGTGGCGAACGATTGCGGGGCGTTTTTCGCTCAGGGCTTCCACGTCGGAGGCCCGGCGGTGGCTCCGGAGCCACCAAAGCAGTTGCGCCTGTCACCCCGAGGCTACCGCGAATCCTCGGCTTCCTGGATCGCGAGTCTTTGAGGCCCGTTCAGATGGCCGGTTCGGAGGAGTTCATGCCCCTGGACGAGCATGTGGAGGCCATGCGCGTCCGTTATGC
The DNA here is from genome assembly GCF_000377325.1 of Thioalkalivibrio sp. ALgr3. Lineage (NCBI taxonomy): Bacteria > Pseudomonadati > Pseudomonadota > Gammaproteobacteria > Chromatiales > Ectothiorhodospiraceae > Thioalkalivibrio > Thioalkalivibrio sp. ALgr3. The sequence continues at coordinate 702 of NZ_KB898010.1, forward strand.
GCGAGCATTGGAGTTGATCGCGGAAGCGGACCCGGACGGGCGTGATGTGGATTTGGTGCTGTCTCGGTGGATCGAGGCATATCGTAAACGACAGGCCGGTTCGGAGGAGCCGGTTCGGATGGGGAGGGCGGCATGATTCGCTTTGTCACGGATCAGTGGCTCAATGAGCCGGACATTCTTTCGCCAGTTCGTCACCTGGAGCTTTCCATTGTCGATCTCGACGGGAATCTGGTGTCGCAATCGCTGCCTCCGGAGAAGGGCTGGACGCACGAGGAGCTGGAGGCTTATGCGGAGGAGCTTGCCCCCTTGACCGAGGGCGGTGCGGACGCCTATCTGGGCCGTGTATGGGTCGGGGGGACGGAGGTGTAGGTTTTCCCGAACCCGGAGACATGAAAAAAGGCCCCGAGTGGATTCCACCGGGGCCTTTTTGGTGGGCCGGTTCAGATGGCCGTCAGTCGCTTTCTGCGGCCGGATGGGTACTGGCCTCCTCCGAAGCCACCTTGACCGCCTCCTTCGCCTTCTGAGGCCGTGAGAGGCCCTTCATGGCGATCTCCGCCTCGCTGGACCCTGCGGCGTAGATCAGCAGGTCTCCGACGCCGAGGATGCGCTGCATGACGCTCTGCTTCAGCTCGACAGACCGGATGGCGGCGAGGCGGATGCTGTGCTGGTTGCGCGCCACGATTCCGTGGCGATGGGCTACCCGGTTGCCGTCGAGGCTGAAATGGTCGAGGTGGCGCAGGTACAGGATGCGGAGGCTCAGGAAACCCAGCGCGCCCCATGAGCCGATCAGCAGCGAGGGTATGGATGCGCTGGCGAGTGCCGAGAAAAGGCCCTGCGGGGGCGGCAGCGGAAGGCTGAGCCCCGGCAGGGTGTACCACGCCGTCACCCAGACGGGCACGGCCGCTACGAATGGCAGGAGCGCGAGGCTCATCCACTGGTTTCGCCACGCGGGGCGAGCCTCGATGATGGCCTCGTTGGCCTGGGGTTCCTGATTCTCCGTCATGGTTGCCCGCCTCAGAGGTTCACCGATTCCTTGAGCCCCTTGGCCGCCTTGAAGGCCGGGGCCTTCTTGGCGGGAACGGAGACGTTCTCCCCGGTGGCCGGGTTCCGGGCAGTGCGCGCGGCCCGCTCCGTTACGGAAAACTTCCCGAATCCGGGGATGGTGACTTCCTCGCCCGCGCGCATCGCATCCGTGATGGCCTCGAAGGCGGAACGCAGGTTCCGCTCGACCTGGGCTTTCGAGGACTCGTTCTTCTCGGTGTCGGCCACGATGTCGGCCAGCTCTTTCATGTTCATGTCGTGCTCCTTTCGGTTGTTGGTGGGATGGTTTTGGTGCATCCCGGAGCCGTCTGGAAAGGGCGGCTCCGGGATGCCCCGGAAACCGGGGCTTGGGGTTATTCCGTGAACTTGATCTGCTGGAGAAGCGGATTGCTGGGATCGGGCTTGTCGAGGTAGAAGCGCCGGATCGCGAAACGCATGAGAGCGGGCGGCCCGCCCTGGGCGTCTTCGCGGGCTTCGGCTTGAAGGTAGTTGCGCATGGGGCTGTCCGTCTCCGCCCGATAGCCTCGGAGAACGAGTGCGCCGCTGCTCTTCTCGGATTCGAGAGGGCAGTTTCGGAAGCCTTCGCGGTCGATGACCAGCTCGGTTTCGGGATCGGGGTCGATCCGGAGCGAGTAGTTCTGGCGACGGAAATCTTCCTGAGTGCCGTTGAAGTCCTGCATGGGAATCCTCCTATTGGTCTGAGGGGTTGGGGTTGTCTTCATCCCTCTGTGCAGGGGGGTGTGACACAACGCTGGTGCCGTTTTCGAGGCGATCTCGAATCAGCCCGAGCGCTTCGCTCTGGACGAAGCGGGACCGGGATCGTTTGCCGGAGCGCAGGGCCTTTTCGCAGGAGCGCGAGAAGGCGCGCTCGCGTATCCATACGGCGACATCGGTGGGGTCGTCGTTGAAGAGGTGGAGGAGGATCGCGTAGAGGTTCGCGTCCATGGAGACGGTCGTTTTCAGGCGGCCGTCACGAACGGAAACCAGTTTGATGTTGCGGTCCCGGAGCTTGGTGGCGCGTGACTCACTCATGCCGCGCGATCCTCTCGGGAGTGCGGTGTCTGGAAGCGCTCATCCGAACCGGCCAGCCAAGACCGAATCGAGGAGAGGATTTCACGAGCGGGGTGCTCATACGGCCCCGAAATCACGACTTCGGGCTTGAGTAACCGAGGGGATCGGTTGCCGACCAGCAGGACGATCCGCTGCCTCCCGGCGGGATTCTGAAACTGCTCACGCATGATCTTCCGGTAGTCCTCATCCGAACCGGCGAAACCGGCCGGGGGTGCCAGCAGGCACCCGGAACCGGGCGTGGTGTCCTGCACCGTGTCGTCGATCAGGCCGAACGTCAGCATCCGAACCGGCCCTCACTTCGGGAGACGGGTCAGGTTGAGGATGGTGATGTACCGCACCGCTTCGGGGCTGGGGCTGAGCCCGGCGACTTCGCGGTTCGCGAGGGCTTCCCTGGTCGCGGACCACAAGCCGCTGCGGAGCGTGTCGAACGCCCCGGAGTCCAGCTTCCCCGGCACCCGGAAGGAACCGTCCAGAACGAACTCCTGCGGCCCGGAGCCTTCAGTGTCTCCCCCCGGAAGCGCATAGACCTTCCAGGTGACGTGCCATGTCTGCGAGGGGGCGATCCAGTCCCGAAAGCGGCGAAGAAGGCTGCGCTTCTCGGCTGACGTTGCGGTTTCCATGTCCTGCGTATCCAGATTGCGCGCGTGGTGCGCCTCGATGAATACGAGAATAACCAATTAGGCTTGGAGTTACAATGCAGCGCACCAGAACGCCTACAACACCAGTGTTGAAAGCGAGAGCGCCGCGCGGTAAGATCATTTCCGTAATCGGGGAGTCGCCCCCCTGTGGCTCCCCGTCCCCTTTCGAGGCAGATATTTCTCCTGTTTCTCTGCCCCGGCGACTGGCCTCCGTAAGCGGCCTGCATGGTTGGAGGAAAGTGGTCTCCTCTGCTGGTAAACCTCCAGAAGCATCTTGGCCGCCTTCGGGCGGCCTTTTTTGTGCCTGCCCTACACCGATACAGCGTCCAAACATGTTATCGGTCTCTACCCGGCCACCCCGATCACCGGCCCTGGGCGCGCTCCGATCCGCCACGCCCTCCCGACAGGCAGTGCAAACATGTTATGCACGAGCCCCGAGACCAGGAGACCCGAACGAGCGCCCGCACCCCCGGCCACCCCGCCACAACGTCCAAACATGTTACGACCAAGCCCGCGCCGCCACCCCTCCGAACCGGCCCCACAAGACCGATGCAACGTCCAAACATGTTACGACGATGATGAGGGAATCCCCCGCAGACCGCGCTTCCACACAC
>NZ_KB898011.1:0-3651 GCF_000377325.1 Thioalkalivibrio sp. ALgr3
TATCTCCTTTGGCTGGCTGGTTGCTCGCACTTCCATTCCAGCCGGATACGCCGCCTTCCTCAATCCCCCCGTACACCACTTTCGACAGTAACTCCTCCTTGCCCACGAGGATGTTCATCTGGTGATCCATGAGCCAGAGAGCGACCTGCGCGATCTGGGCAGGCCACTCTTCTATCTCGATGCCGTGGAACTGGTCCACGTCCACTTTGATGTACTGCTCGATCACGTCGAACAGGTGGAGTGACCGGATCTCCTTGGCATAGAGTCTCCGGATGACCTCCAGCTCCAGCAGGCGGATCTCCCGATAGGTAATCACCAGAAAGTTGCCGCACCCACAAGCCGGGTCGAAGAACTGGAGCGATCCGAGCTTTTCGTGGAGGGCTTTGAGCTTGGCCTTGTTCTTCCCGGCCGCCTGGAGTTCCGCTTTCAGATCATCGAGGAAGAGTGGCCCGATGACCTTACGGATGTTCTGCTCGGAGGTGTAGTGAGCCCCCAGGTTCCGTCGCGCCACGGAGTCCATGATGCTCTGGAAGAGCGAGCCGAAGATTGCCGGGCTAACCTGCCCCCAATCGAGAGTGCTGCAATCCAGCAGGTGCTCACGCATCCGAGAATCGAACGCGGCGGTGCGGAGCCGTTCCGCAAACAGGCGGCCGTTCACATAAGGGAACGCGGCAAGCTGCTCGTCGCGACTCTTGAGGCGGTCAGGCTCGGGGGTGTTGAGGACATCGAACAGCTCCGAGAGGCGCGACCCGAGATCCGAACCGTCTTCGTGCGTGCGCTCCCGGATGAAGTCCTGGAAGGCCCCCTTGGGGGTGAAGATCCCCGTGTCTTCCGCAAACAGGCAAAACAGGATGCGGACCAGGTAGACCTCCAGCTCGTGCCCGGCGTACCCGATCTCCATAAGTTCGTCATGGAGGCGGGCGAGCTTTTCGGCCGCCTTGATGTTCACCGGGTCCTGTTCCTGGAAGGTCCGAACCTGATACCCGGCGATGAACCCGAATCTCTCAACGTGATCGGGCAGCTCGGACACCGCGAACTCCGTCTCTTCCCCGGTATCGAGGTCGTGGACCCTCATGCGGGCGAAGTCGGACACGATGACGTAGCGGGGCAGGTCGGCGTCACGGATGCCGGGGAAGTAGTCGATGGCCTGATCGTAGGCCCGAGCGAGATCCTTGCCTCGCGACTTGTGTTCCGCGATCAGTGTCCCCGGCCAGAAAAGGTCGATGTACCCCGCGTTCTTCCCTGCCCGCTCGACGCGCTGCTCGAACGTCGCGATCCGGCGTCGCGGCACGCCGAAGACCCTGAAGAACTCATCCCAGAAGGTCTTGGCTTCGGCGCTTTCGGAGGACTCTTCCTCCCATTCTTTGGCGAAGGCAATCGCGCGAGTGCGAATCTCGTTCCAGCTCAGAGGCATTGGCTTCTTCCGTCCATGAGGAGACGGCGCCAACTCTATCACCGGGCACGCACACGACGCTGAGGGGGATCAGGGTCGCCCGGCGGTGGGGAAGGCCCTACTTACCTTCCCCACCCTGCTGCTCGATGGGGCGCACACGCACAGGGGCGCGCTTGTAGTGGCGGTGGAGCGTGCCGGGGTTCTGATGGCCGAGAAGACGATCATCGTCGCCATCGGAAGCCGCCTTGGCACGGATGTCGTGGAAGGTGAAGCGCTCGGACAGCAGCCCTTCGTCCAGCGCCTTGCGCATGTACCGCTGCCACATGGTCCGGAATCCATCCCCGGAGAACGGCGAGCCGTCGCGGGTATGGACGATCCACATGGGAGAGACCTTGCTGGGCAGCGCGCGGAAGTTCGCCATGATCCGCCGCAATGCGGGGGTCGGCTCGTAGATCATAGCCTTCTTGGTCTTGTTGGTCAGGACCGTGAGGCCCTTTTCATCCGACCAGTCGCTCCACTTGAGACCGAGAATGTCCCCCTGGCGAAGCCCGGTAGCGTAGGCCAGGTCCATCGTGTACTGGCCGACCGGCGGCATGATCGAGCGCACGGCAAGGAACTCTTCGTCCGTGATGTAGCGTTGCCGTGGCTTCTCCTTGTTACGGGTCACCAGGCGGCAAGGGTTGCTGGAGGCTACCCCCCAGCGAATCGCGTAATTGAAGACGTGGGAAAGCAGGGACTTCTCCCGGTTCCCCCGCACCCGCGCGCGCCGGTCAAGGTAGGCGTAGATGTGCTTCGGCTGGATGCTGTCCGGCTCCATTTCCCCGAAGACCTGTCGCAGAAGGCCCAGCTCCCGGCGTTGTTGTTGCTGGGTAACGGCGGCCTTCTGCGGCAGGACTTCCCGAAGGTAACGGTCCATGATGTGCCCCATGTTGGTCACGGGGGCCTGCGTGCTGTTGAGGAGGCTGTACTCCACCATCGCCTCGTGAAACTCCCGTCCAAGGCGGTGCCACTTCCCGTCCTTGTCCACGAAGTAGTAGGTATCCCGGCGAATGTAGACCCGCTGAGGAAGATGCCGGTTGTTCTTTCTTCTGCGTCCCATAAGGCAAGAGATTACATCAAGGCTGAGAAATCAGGCTCGTTCTTCGGTTTCGGCTTCTGTGCGCCCGCCGAGCTTGCCCCCCGCTTCGGGGCGCCGGGGTGCTCCACCTGGGTCACGGGCACGCGAGGGTAACCGTCCGCCGCCACGAAATAATGCACTCCCTGAGAACGGAGCTGCTTGATCTGAGCGCTGGGGCGGCGATACCCGGTCAGCTCCACGACTTGCTCACGAGATAGAAACATCGCTGATCCATTCCCGACCGATACAGGGCAGGAGGGAGGGCTGCCTGCGTCAGCCCGCCCTCCTCTCCGGTTCTTCAGAGGAGTGCCTGGAGACGAACTCCAGACGGGCGGAATCGAGGTGCGCGGCGAGATCGGTCACCCGCACCATCCAGGGCGACTTGGCCGACCCGGCCCGATAGGCCGGGAACGGCAGATCACCACGGTTGGCTCGCCGGAACGCCTCCTTGCGGCTGATCGCCAGGTACTTGTCGGTCACGCGCTCCAGCTCAATGTCAGCGGCACCGTACTCCCGCATGAGGAGTTCCACGGTGGTCACGCCTGCATCGTTGCGTTCGTCCTTCGTATCCACTGTCAGGGTTCTCCTGCGGTCAGCGGGCTCAGCCCGCCGACCGGCTCAGATAGCGGCGCCGAATATCGAGCACCCATTCCGGAACGCTGTCGAAGGTGAAGTCACGGGCCGGTTCAACGCGGCGGAGGTTGGTGGCGCGGGCCACGGTCTGCACTTCACCGCCCCGCTGAACCGGCTCCATCAGGCCCTCGACAAAGATCGGGTTCCCGACCCGGATCGCCTTGCGGAAACGGATGCCCTGCTTGCCGGACATTTCGATCGGGATCAGGGATTCGCGGCTGTTCGCCTGCTGAAGCAGGAAGATCACCCGCTTGTCCATCTGGAAGGGTTCGCCCGCGACAAAACCGGCCAGCTCGAAATGGTTGGAAGCGCGGGTGAAGGTTTCCGGCATGGCAATCGCGTTGCTCGCTTCCAGCTCGGCACTGGTGTCCGGCTCCGTATCGAGGATGCCGGGGCGGCCGAGATACACACCCTCCATGCGGACGTGACGACCGGCTTTCACGGCCTCCTGATCGTCCATTTCCTCCGTCACACCGGAATACAGGTGCGCGATCACCTTCACGGTGTC
>NZ_KB898012.1:0-3643 GCF_000377325.1 Thioalkalivibrio sp. ALgr3
CCCTTCTGGCGCTCTTCAGAGCAGTCTACACAAGCCGTTTCTGACCGGCATTACCGACAGTCTTCTCAGGCTTCAGGTCTCGGCCAAGCCTTATGGTCAACGGCCAGTGTCCTGGGGATTCTGGCTGCATTCCCCTCTCAGCAGGAGCGTCAGCCGAACCCTTCGACCTTCCACCCAGGAACGAGAAAGCGGAGGTGCTCAATCCTTGTTGAGCCACCCTTAATCACACTCCATTTCGGGGTCTCGGGGCGCCATCATTTCGGGCCGCCATTTCTCCAGAAATCGAACCTATGGCACCCGACAAAAACGCAACCCATAAAGTGCATTGTAGTGGTCGAGTGATATAATCGCACTGCGGTACAACATCAACCACCACAAAAGGAGAATGAACCGCATGAAACGGCGTATTCACAAGATCCAGTATTCGGTCCCCAACCCCGAAGCCGAGGGCGGGCGGGAACGCATGACGGCCTATGTCGATGCCTATTCGGCCCCTCGGGCGCGCGCGACGCTGTTCAATGAGCTGTTCCGTATCGAGTCGCAATCCACGGCGAAAGCGGACGAGCTGAGCGAAGCGATCCGTTCGATGAGCCAAGGGCTGCCGGGCATTTCGGTTCTTTACGAGCCGGAGCCCACCGAGGCTGAATCCCAGGAGAACCCGGCCCAGGGCGAAAGCGGGCAGGAGGGCGTGCAGGAAGCCTCTGGCGAGCCGGAAGAAGCCGACAGCGACCCATCCCCCACTTTCGACAGCAAAGCCCCTGAGATCGCGGCTGCGGCAGCGAACGAGTCGGCCCCGCAGGCGGACACGGCCCCGGCCGCTCCGGCAGCGGCGTCCGCTTCGGGTTTCCCTGCCTTCTGACTGACACATGAACGGGATCGACACGGCAATGCAGCGGTGGCGTCGAGTAGATGCCGCCGCTGCTCGGTTCATGGAGCTGGCCCACTGGACCCACTGGATTTCCTGCTGGGCCAAGACACACGAGCGCGCGGGCAACCGCGAAGGTCGGACACGGTGTTACGACCTCAAGCACTCCGCACTGGAGCGGCTGGCTCAGGCTCCCCACGTTCGGATCTCCTGGGTGCCGTCATTCCAGCAGCTCGACATCGGCCGCCGGGGGCGGCTGGAGGGCAAGATCGCTCTGCCCGAGCTGTGCGAAAGGCACGAACAGGAGTGCATCGAATCCGGGTGCTTCGAGCGCGAGGAGTACATCGCATCCCACTGGAGCCTGCTGCGGTCCTGTGAGGTGTGCGGCCCCAGGCTGATCGAGCATGAGACGAAGGCGGGGCTCTACCACCTGGACCTGATCGCCAACCGGCCGGAACTGATGAAGGGCGTGGAGCTGCCTGACGTGGATTTCGACTTCCACGTTCCTCATCGCGTTGGGTCGCGGTTCCTGCCCGAGCCCGACGCGCTGCCATCGGCCCGCCATCGCGCGCTCAATTCCGACTTCCAGTTTGGCCGGGCGCTATCCCGTGCCGAATCCCGCTCGTTCCCGGAAAGCGTGGTTGCGGGTAAACTCCTCGCCATCCTGAACCGGCGCGGCGACACCGACGCGACAACGACACCACCCACCCACAACGAAGGGCGCTTGCGCCTGCGAGGATTGACATGAAAGCCTTGGAATACCTCTTTATCATCGCGTTCGCCGTCAATGGCGCTCTGCTGATCGTGGTAGGGGCGGCCACTGGCTACCCCATGACCTTCTCGGAGATCCACAGCAACCAGTTCTTTCTGACGCTCAAGCAGCTTCAGGTTCAGGCTTTGATCGCTCTCCAGATCGGTCTCGCCTCCGGCTGGATGGTCGTGTACCGGATTCGTCAGGACATGGCTGAGCAAGAAGAAGAGCTTGAGGGCGACCCAGACGACCTCTCGGGCCAGAAGTGAGCGTACTGCGGGTGGTTCGGCCCTGAATCACCCGCCCCCACTTCCTCGGGGACCAGCACCCAACCCCCCATAAAAAAACCCACCCAAGGCAAGGCCAAGGGTGGGTGTAGTGAGCCCGGAGTATCAGAGATACCCGGAAATCAAAGGCCAGCGTCAGACATGCGCTGTTCGGTCAGGGAAACTCCCTGCTCGACACTATCGGCCACGGAAGCGGCAGTGATATTCACGATACCAACCGAAACGGCGGTGACGAGCGCGAAGGCAATGGCGTACTTCATTGGTTCTTCTCCTAGCGTGCAGGACCGGGATGGCCTGCTTCACCAGGGAATTGCGGGCGAAAAAAAACCCACCCAGGGCAGCGCCGAGGGTGGGTGAGGCCATTCGACCAGAGACCGAATGCGCCAGGTAGTCAGATTCCTCCCCCAAGGAAGGCCCACCCGAAGGCGACCACCATGACAACGATCACCGTCATTCGGACGGGATTGCCAAGGGCCGCCTTTGCCTCGAAGAAGGCTTTGGGCGCATCCGTGTGACCGCAATCGGGACACTCGCAATACTCGCCAGAGTCGCGGCCGCGACGGATGGGCATGGGTTCGGACGAATCGCAGTTGGGGCAACGAAGGCCGTCAAGATGCTCCAGCATAGGTGTAGCTCCTTTCGCCATGCGGGACCGATATGGCCCGCTTCTCCAGAGCATTGGCGCCACAAAAAAACCCACCGCTGGCAGAGCCAGGGTGGGTTCAGGGTCAGCGGGTCGCTTCCGGACCCTTCTTCACGGTGACACGCCAGGAGGCATCCTTCGGGGCACCCCGAAAGCGCTCCAGGTCGCCAAACTGCTCCCTCTGCTCCTCGTTCAACAGAGCGAGGGCCGCATCCAGAGCCTTCCGGTAGTCGATCGACCCCTTGGACCCTCCGGAGAGGGATACGGACAGGCGTTCGCCATCCAGCTTGCGATTCCCCTCGGGCACCAGTGAGATCAGGGCTTCCTTGATCTCAGCGACTTGCTCGTTCGCGATTTTCTGCTGCTCCAGAGCCTCCAGGTAACGCCGCTCGTGTTCCTCCCAGTGCGGGCCGCCGGGCGGAGTGTCCCCGGAGAGGGACTGCCAGAAGGCTTCCACCGACTCCAGCATGGAGTCGATGAACTCGCTGTCCCGGTAGACCTCCACCAGAGCGGTCTCCTGCGGGTGGCCCGGCCGGTACGACCAGTAATGGTTCACCTTCGCGGTCGGAACGCTCACGAGCTGGTGCTGGAGCTGCGGGTAATACTTCTCGGGAACGATCCCCTCGCAGGCTTTCTCGTGATCTTCAAGAGAGGGAACCTTGATCTCCGAAATGATTTCGCCCCAGAAGTCCAGGCCATCGAGGCTTGCACCCAGCCAGGGCAGATCCACCCGCTCAACGCACACGGGAGCTGCCATGTTCCCCGTGTGATCGTTGTAGAGCTGCAACGCCAGCGGTTCGAGGAGCCGCCCGCGTGCCATTGCCGGGTTGTCGGGCTGCTCATCCATGAGGCCCTTCTTCCGCATCCAGAGCTGATATGGCGACGTGTACGGGGAGACCCCGAGGATCGCGGCGGCCTCCGACGCCGTGATGCGGTCCCGGCGCCACGCGAACCACTCCGGGCTGCGCTGCTCCAGGTGAAGGTAACGGGTGAGGTTGGTCATTGCGTCCTCCTTCTACATGCAGGGCCGGAATGGCCTGCTTCGAGAAGGAATTGGCACCGCGAAGGAACCCGCCCAGGGTGGATTCGGGGGGGGG
>NZ_KB898013.1:0-3614 GCF_000377325.1 Thioalkalivibrio sp. ALgr3
TTCCCCTTCACCGATCCTTCTCCTTTGCCGCCTCACGATGGACACGGCACCCATGCTTCTGACAGCCGCTCTCGCGGCTTTTCTGGCTCTCGGGGGGTTCTTGTACCGCCCCTTGAACTGGCTCTTTCTGCTGCCGGGGACACTGGCTCACGAGCTGTCTCACTGGCTCGTCGCGTTCGTCACCGGCTCACGGCCGGGTTTCCCGAGCCTGTTCCCGCACCGGATGGACTGCGGGAATTGGGCGCTCGGGTCGGTGAGTTTTGCTCCGGGGTGGCTGACGGCCGGTTTCGTGGCGCTGGCCCCGGCGTACCTGCTGCCGCTGCTCGGGATTGTTCTGTACGGCTACGGAAGCGGTCAAAGCGTGCCGGTTCAAGGTGGGGTGGGGTATGTACTCGGGGTGCTGGCTTGGTCTTGGTGGCCGTCGCGCACGGATTTCCGGATCGCTGCACGATACCCGGTTGGCACCCTCGTTCTTCTTGGGATTCTCTCGCTGATCGCTATTGGAGTCTGGAACCGGCTGGAGTAATGCGTCCGGCCTTGTCCGCGCCTACCATTTGTTGACGTCGTTATCAAGGTCGCCCAGGTATCCGAACTCTTCGTGCTCGATCGTAGGGCCATCTTCCCTGTTGTGCTGGAAGCGATCGGGACGATGGTAGAATTGGTAGTCATTCTCTCGATCAGCCATATCCTCAGCCATCGCCATCCAATCATCTTCGTCTTCAGCAATCCATGATGCGTCGAAGAAATATAGAGAAATTGCGTAGACGGTGAGCGCAATGGCGAATGCTACAAAGACGACAAGCCCCAACACCATCAAAGGTGGCAAGCTGTTGATCCATTCCATCTGGTGCTCCTTAGTGGCTATTCCATCGGTCGATTCTTCTAGCCTGGACCCCGAGGCCCTGACTCGCTATGAAAACTCTCCTCGATCCATGCGTTCCTGGAAGCCGTTGGGGTCGTATTCCATGAAACCGAGAGGATCGTCGTTGCGGTAGTAGAAGTTGTACTCGTTCTCCTTCTCCCACTGCTCACCCATTGGTCCGTGCTGCCATTGCTGACCGTCTTCCTCTACCAGCACCTCAAGAAATTGATCCGCGGACTTCGCCGCCCCAGGGAAGAGGTGCGAGAACCCCTGCACGATCAGGTAGAGCAGCAGCGCCCCACTGAATGCGAGAACGACGACTGCTCCGACTGGCACTCCAAAAAGGCTACCCATTCGACTCCCCTCCCTGATGGCTCATTCTTCTCGTGATTGGCGGATGTCTTCAGTCGGCATAATACCGGAGGTTTTCCGATACTTCCTGTTGATATTGTATCTCTTCTGAATTACATTGTACATATAGCAACCGATACAGGAGCCGCGCTGTGCGCGAGACGACATCATGTTACTGGCAAAGACTTTCACCCTGGGCGTTCATGCCCGTGAGCGAGTGGGGGAGCGCTTCCCCGAAGAAACCCCTGAAAGCGTAGAGCGAGCGCTTCAGGATCACGGCGTTGTTACGGCCTCGGCGCCGGACAGCGATCTCGTCAATGTCGTGTTCTGGTCGGCCGCGCACGCGGAGCCGGGGATCGCGGTCACCAACCGCTTTACGGGCGAGGTGGTGACGGTGATGCAGGCGCTCCACCCGGAGCTGGGCTGCCGGGTGCTACTGACGGACGGACTGGGCCGGGAGGGGAGCCGCTGGCATGAACATCCCCGCTGGGCGGACCTGCGGTTCGCGGCGATACAGGCGGTCGGAGAAGTGCCGGAGGGACGCTTCCGGGATGCGCTGGAGGAATGGCAGGCGCGCGAGGTCGAGCGCAAGGCGGAGGCGCTGGCAGCGCAGAAAGCTCGTGAAGAGGCTCGTTCGAGCCAGGAGCCCTATCTGGCTGCCCTGCGGTTCGTGACCCGTGACGGCCAGGCGAAGGTGTTGCGCGCGGGCTCGGACAGCCGCTTGTGGGCGGCGAATGCGGCGGAAGCGGAGCGTGTTCTTCCGGCGCTGATGTCGAAGCTGGTCGGGCGCGGCGTTTGTCTTTCCGAGCTGGAAGCGATGTCGGTCGAGATCACGCCGAATCCGAAGGCCCCGGAGCCGCCGGAGGACAGCTACGAGCTGCCTCTGATGGCACACGGTCTGGTCGGCGCGGTCGGTGCAGAAGCGTTCGAGAAGGCCAGCGCGGCGGCCGGTCAGGAAACCGCCTGAGCTACGCGACGGATTCCCGGATTCCGACGAGGAACGGGATTGCGACGATCATGGCGGCAACAGCGATGAAAAAGCCCGCGCGATAGACGCGATCGCGCTGTTCCCGGTCCCTCCAGACGCGAATCCCCTTCAGTTCCAGCCCGGCTTCCAGGATTCGCCAGCCGTCGAGCGGGGGCACGGGGGCCAGGTTCATCACGGCGATCAGCACGTTGATGACACCGAAAACGCCCCAAACAGATGCGCGCTCGGGGTCGATCCCGCCCACTGCGAAGAACCCGAGTGCTGCCACCAGCGAACCCACGGGGCCGCCGAGAGCGATCAGGAACTTGTCTCGCGCGAGACGGCGGTTGCCTTTGGCGTTGTCGGCTTCAAACAGCTCCCGGAACTCAACGGCTCCAGCCATCGGGAACATCCCGATCTTCACGGGAATGCTGCGTAGCTGAAACTGGAGAGGGAAGCCCCAGCCGATCACGGCTTCATCGGGCCGGTGACCCCGCATCCAGCCGAAGGCCGCGTGCCCGCCCTCGTGGGCGGCGATGCTGAGGTGGAACAGGAGAAACGTGAGGGCGAGAGCGAAGAAGTAGTCCATTTTGAATACTTGCAGTTGTTCACTGTGGGCAAAGGTAATACAATGTTATTCAACGGTATCAATGAGAGGCTGGAACAGTATTTCACAGGTGGCGCCGAATCACCCGCTTTCCAGCCAGGCGGGCGCCCCACGGCAAGGAGAGGACGACGAATGGACAAGTGGAGGACGTTCGGGATGGCTTGTGCGCTGGTCCTGATGGCAACCCCGGCCGCAGCGGATTTGGACCCCGCTGGGGAGAAGGTTGGGGAGCCCCCCCATGCGCACGTCGAGGAAACCGACGAGCATCCGGGCCAGCGCGAGAGCACGACCACCCCACGGAACGAATACGGTTTGGGCGCCGTCATTGCTCCCTTCCTCGAAGCCGATGATGCCTCCACCGATGAGTCCAGGGGGTATCGCTACGTCGATCTCGCGGTGAGGAAGGTGGTAGGGACCATGACGGGGCTTCCTATCCCGCCCTCGATGCTTAGCGCTTCGGACCTCATTTCCCGGCTCCCGATTGAGCCCGACTCCAGCTCGCATTCGACCCGGTGATGTGGCGTGGCGTGCAGGCGGCCGGGTTGCTCTTGGGACTGTTCGCGGCAATGGCGTTGATGCACGTCGCGCTGTCTCTGGTCGTGATCGGATCTCTGCTGTGGAACTGAGTGCTGAGGTGAACCTATGACGTATCTCGCGCGACTGGTCGAACTCGGTCGGGTGGTTGGGGCCGCACGATTCGAGGCCCGCTCTCTTGAAGAGGCCCGCAAAACGGCTGATGAGAGCGTGGACTGGCTCAAGGGCCAGTGGGCCGAGGTGACCGAGTGGGTGAAGCCCGAGGAGCCGCTGAACCTTCGGGAGACGGCGGG
>NZ_KB898014.1:0-3516 GCF_000377325.1 Thioalkalivibrio sp. ALgr3
GGTCTCGTAGGAGCGCAGCCCTCTGCGCGATCCGGCGTTTCTATTCGGGGCCGGGCTGGCCGGTGAGGCGGCGGTAGAGGGCGAAGCCGGCGTCGCGATCCGCGCTGCGCAAGATGGCGGATCGGCCCGGGGTTGAGGGATCGGGCTTCAGGTCGACGCCGGCGTCTTCGGCGGCGCGAAAATCGGCATCGGTCAGTTCGAACTCGCCGAAGACCGAGATGATGTAGCCACCGGGGATCGGCGGCGGTGGCGTGAACGGTTCGCCGTCCGCCAGCGCGACCCAGGCGCGGATGAACGCCGGGCCGTAGAAGTCGAAGAAGCCGTTGGAGCCGCGTAGATGGGCCTCGATCGGCCGCCCGCCGATCAGCTCGATATTGCAGATGCCGCTGTAGCCAGCCAGGTTGCGCCGCACCCAGTCGGCGATCCACGGCTCCACCTCGGGCACGGCGGCGCCGACCTCCCAGTAGATCGGGCGCGCGGCGTCCTTTTCGTCCGATCCACGGGTGTGGGCGAACCAGCGCACCTCGCCGTTCTCCACCAGGCAGTCGGTGCTGGTGTGCGTCCCCTCCAGGCGCTGGCACCAGAAGCTGCCGGGCTCGGCCGGCACCTCGCCGGCGGGCAGGGCACGGGCATCCAGCCCCATACCGGCGAGGTTGGTGATCGGCTTCACGAACACCGTGTCCGCCGCCGCCAGTCCCAGGTCCGTGGGCGCGACCCCGCAGGGCGCGGCCGTCAGGCCCGCATCCAGGGCCAGGCGCAGCTTGTCGTAGACATGCCGATGGCCCGGGTTCAGGCGCCAGGCGGCGGCATCGGACACCGCCACCTCGCGGCGCGGCTCGGGCCGGAAGATGTGCCGACGCTCGGGCAGGACACCAACGAACGGCAAGGTCAGCCCGCCTCCGGCAGGCGTTGTTCGTGCCCGGCGCGCAGGCGTTCCACCTCGCACAGCAGCGACTTGAACGCGGGGAAGCCGCTGATCGGGTCGAGGTTGCGGTCGTCGGTCAGCTCGTTGATGTTGGCGTGGTTCCAGCCGTGCTGGCAGTGCGCCACGCCGGGCTTGATGCGGTCGGTGACCTTCGCCACGAAGGCGACCCGCCCGCGCGGCGAGCGCACCTCCACCGTGTCGCCATCGGCGATGCCGCGCGCCGCGGCGTCGGTCGGGTTCAGCTCCACCAGCGGCTCCGGCATTGCCCGGCGCATGCGTTCCAGGTACTGGTGCTGCGAGTGGGTGGCGTGCTTGTGGCGCGCGCCGCTGGTCAGCACCAGCGGATAGTCGCGCGCCAGCTCCGGCGTGGAAACCGGGCTCTCGGCCGGCTCGCGCCAGAGCGGCAGGCCGTCGTACCCGGCCTCGCGCAGCTCGGCGGCATCAAACTCCACCTTGCCGCTGACGGTGCGGAAGCCGTGCAGGCGGTACTGGCGGTCGCCCTCCTCGAAGCCGTGCTCGACCAGATCATCCAGCGCCTTCGCGAACACGGTCACCCCGTCCGGGTCGTTGTACACCTGCTCGCGGATGGTCTCGGGGATGCCCTCGGCGGCCTCGGCCCAGCTGGCCTCCAGATCGCCCTCCCAGAACTGCTCGCCCATGCCCAGGCGCACGCCCAGCTCGAGGAACACCTCGGCGTCGGCGCGTGCCTCGCCGCGCGGGGCCACCGCCTGATGCCGGTAACGCAGCTCGCCGCGGAAGTTGCAGCCGGGATAGGCGATCAGCGCCGGGCGCTCGAGGCTGGTGGCGGCCGGCAGCACGATGTCCGCCATGCGCGTGGCCGGGTTGTGGAAGAAGTCCGACACGGCGAAGAAATCCAGCGCGCCCAGCGCCTCTTCCATGCGCTTCGAGTTCGGCCACATCGCGGTGTTGATGCCCATCGCCAGCAGCGAATGCACCCGTTGCGGCCGGCCATCGAGGATCGCGTCCGGCAGCAGCATGCTCTGCGCCGCCGGCCAGTGGGCCGTCCACACCGGGAAGGTCTCGTCGCCGATGCGCGGCGGCAGGTTTTCCTTGCAGTGGTCGAACAGGTCGATCGGCTTCGGCGTGACCTTGTCGTTGAAGAAGCGGTTGCCGCCCTCGCGGTCGATGTTGCCCGTGACCGCCGCCAGCAGGGTCACCGCGCGATGATTCTGGAAGCCGTTGGAATGCTGCACGGTGGCAGTGGGCGAGAGCATGATCTGCGCCGGGCTACGGGTCGCATAGAGCTCGGCGGCGCGCTGCAGATCGGCCTCTTCGATGCCGCAGATCGCCGCCACCCGCTCCGGCGGGAATCCGGCCACGTATTCGCGAAAGGCCTCCACCCCGTTGCCCCATTCGTCGAGGAAGGCCTGGTCCTGCCAGCCGTTCTCGAAGATCAGGTGATGCATGCCCAGCGCCAGCGCCCCGTCGGTGCCCGGACGGATCTGCAGGTGCACCTCGGCCTGCTCCGCCAGCGGGGTCACCCGCGGGTCCACCACCACGGTGGCGCAGCCGGGGCGTGCCGCGGCCAGCGCATGCTGATGGAATGGCGGGATGGACCCGCGCGGGTTGGTGGACCACACCAGCAGGCAGCGGGTCGCATCCGAGGCCACGGTGGAGGAGGTCTTGATCTTGGTGCCGAAGGTCACCTCCTCCGCCACCTTGGTCGAGGAGAAGCAGCAGCCGCTCTCGGTCAGGTAGTTGGGCGAGCCGAAGGCATGCGCCAGGCGCTGCAGCTGCGGCCGCGCCTCCTTGGTGTAGCCGGCGAAGAACGCCGCCGCCGGGGCGCCGTGCGCGTCGCGGGTCGCGCGCAGGCGCTCGGCGATGGTGTCCAGCGCCTCGTCCCAGGAGATGCGCTCGAACTCGCCGCTGCCGCGCGGTCCGGTGCGCCGCAGCGGGTACAGCAGGCGTTCCGGGTGGTTGCGGCGATCCAGCTGGACGTAACAGCGCGGACAGTCGGGGCCGTCGATCTTCACCGGCTCGCCGGCGTTGTCCAGGGTCACGTCGATCGCGCAGTTGGCGTCGCATTCGTAGCAGGTGCTTTTCACGGTCGCCATGGGGTCGGCTTACCTCGCGCGGGCATTCGGTCGATACATCCGCCGATTATGCGCACGGCGCCCGCCGCCCTCGAACAACGTCATGCGCCCCGGGGCATTGCCCCCGCGTAGGAGGCCAGCCCCCTGGCCGATCGGGCGTCGAACATGATCAGCCGGAGGGCCGGCCTCCTACCGTCCCCCCGCGCAGGAGGCCAGCCCCCTGGCCGATCGGGGCCCGACGCCCCACCCGGCCGAATCGGCCGGAGGGCCGGCCTCCTACCGCCCCCCCGCGTAGGAGGCCAGCCCCCTGGCCGATCCGGCGTCGAACATGATCGGCCGGAGGGCCGGCCTCCTACGGGCGGGTTACCGGGATTCGTCGTCGGGATCGGGGAAATCGAATTCCCAGTCATCCTCGTCCTTTTCCGAGGCCTGCGGGATTTCCGCCTCGTCGGAGGAATCGTCGAACGCCGGTTCTTCGTCCGAGCCGGGTTCCGGCTCGGGTTCCGGCTCGGGTTCCGGCTCGGGTTCCGGCTCGGG
>NZ_KB898015.1:0-3369 GCF_000377325.1 Thioalkalivibrio sp. ALgr3
CCAATACCCAGCCGGGCCTTCGGGTCCGGCTTTTTTTTGCCCGGAAAACGGAGTGCCCCGAATAACACCTTGAAAACCCTCTCCGCCTGAACTACAATGTACTTCAATAGGGTAGGATTCACACTGAAGAATACAGGAAACGGACTGCATGAGAGGACACAACCATGAACCTGCAATACACCACCAACCTGATCGGCCGCCAGGGCCGTCGAATCCCGGTCAGCATCCAGGTTGACCGGCACCGTCGCCCACCCCTGCTGAGCGTCGTCGCGTTTGCCCGCGGCCGCGCTGTGCCAATGGGGCGCTACGCCGTCCGAGACGGCCGTGTGGAGCGACACGACAGCCCGCCCGAACCGTCCCTGCGCGAGCGGATCGTTCTGGGCATCGGCGCGGCCCTGGGGCTGCTGTACACCCCCACCCACGAAGAGGTCATCGTGGGTCTGCGCGAGGCGCACAATGCGTTTGATCTGACCCAGCGCCCCCCGAACATTGAGGACTTCACGGAGCATCCGGCCCTGACTCCCGAGCCGACCGTGACGGCAGACGATACCTATGTCGCGCACCTGGCCGCCCAGGAGGGCGCCCCGCCGCCGGAAGGAATCCTGGCTCACATTCGGCGCGAGAACGAGGAAGCCCAGTACGGCTCCCTGACTCCGGAAGAGATCGAGCGTGAGAACGATCTGATGTACGTTTACCTGGTTGAATCGCTCGATACCCCATCCATGATGGGTAAGCAGGGCTACTCACACGTTGAACTGCCGCATGACCCCCACCTGGGAGGGTGGCCGGACCAGCAGTAACCCGCTGGCCCGGCCCATCCGACTACGGGCTACCGGCCCTGCCCCGGAGGACGAGGCCCCTGGTTTCGATACGCCTCGATCTCACGCTCCTCCGAATCCTGACGCCAACTGTGCTGCAAGCTGCCGCCCTGCTGACCCGCCCGCTCCTGACGCTCGGCGCGCAGGCGTTGTGCGGTGGCACTGCGTTCATTATCGCCTTGCGGGGCCGAAGTATCCGGCCCCCTGTCACGCGGAGCATCGTTGGCACCGTTATCTTGCCGATCCGTCCGAACACCGCGCTCGGTTCCCGGTCGTTGCGCGTGAACGCCCCACTCTCTATCGCTTTCCTGGGTGGCCGATTCCCAACCGCTCGGGGGCTCGCCCCCTTGCTGATTCTGGTACTCCTCTTCTTTGAGGAGGCGCCGCTGAATAGCGCTCCGAACGTCTCCCCCTTCATCGCGCGGAGCTTCATCGCTTGAACGATCCGTCCGGGGACCGCGCTCGGTTCCCGTTCCTGAACCGGCCCCATCACTTTGACCGCCGACAGGATAGCTCTGATACGCCAGGGAGCGTTCTGCGCCGGGTCGCAATTCCATCTTGCCGTCTTCGTTGAGGCGCCAGTCACCCACCGGATGGGGCGCCTGCTCACCGATGTTCTCGGTAGCGATCTCTCGGGCATCCTGATAGCGACCCTGAAGGTCATCACGACCGGCCCGCACGTCAGATTCAACGCCATCAAGCCCGCGCTCCCGCGCGTCGGCCGCAAGGTCGTTGCGAGCCCCGCCCCCGAAGTCTCGGGCCTGATCGGTCCCCGGAACCCCGGACGCATAGCCATCGTAAGCGGCGTTGACGTTGTTGGCCGGGGCTCCAGCCACACCAATCCCGAAGTACCGGCTGGCAATCTCCTCGCTGTTCTGACGGATCATCGACATGAGGGCACGGCTGTCCGCGCTGTCGCCGCCGTCGTTGGCGTTCGCGATCATGCGCTGGAGGTTGGATTCGCCCACCTTCGGCGCAAGGGTGCTGTAGATCGCCCCATCGAGCTTGCCCCCCACGGAAAGACCGTCCTTTTCGACGCGAGACTGAAGCTCGGACCAGGACTGCGACTCCTGAAGAGAAGCCCCCATGCGCCGCGACGCATCCTGAGTCTCGGCCACACCGGCCGAGCCCAGCATGGAGAACGAATCCCCAAACCGCTCGGTCTGGGTGTTGCCGACTCGCTCCCCGATTTGCTGGATATAGTCGTCCGCCTGCTGGTATTCCTGCGAAGTCGAAACGGTTGTGGCTTCGGATACCGCACGCTCAGCCTGCTCTTGCGACAGTCCTCGTTCAGTCAGGCTCATTTGCGCCTGAGCCTGCGCAACGCCCAAGGGAACACCTGCACGGACAGCCTGCGACAATTCGCTTACAGTCGCACGCATCTGAGATTCGGAAACACCCGCACGCTCAGACGCCTCCTGGACCATACCTTCCCGTTGCCCATAAGCCTCCTGGTACTTGAAAGACTCATCCCTGCTGAGCCCCAGATCAGAGGCCATGGCACGGTCGCCCACCAGGTCGTTGAGCTGGGACTGCTGGGCGGCCGTTCCCTGCACGCGCTGATCGAAGGCCACGGCGTTTTCCTGAGCCGCCTGCTGGGCACGCTGAGCCTGAGTCTGGATACCGGACTCCAGGGTGCCCTGTGCGGACGCCGAGACATTCCCGAGACTGGTTGCACCGGGACTCGCGTTGTAGCTGGCCTGACCTCCCTCGCTTGTGCGAGCGGTGCCACCGGAAAGCGTGGACTGCTCGATGGCGGCCGCGCCATAGCGCATGTTCGGCGCCGTATTGATCTGGTCCGCGCTCGCGGTGTTCACCTGCGAGGTATCCCACGACACCGAGCCGGACTGCATCGAGGCATCCGTCAGGGACGCGCCCGAGCGGGTGGCCGCCTGCGACATCGGCTGGTTCAGGCTCGACGCCACGCTCGCCCCGATCATCGCACCGCCCCGGATCATCATGTACGAGATCATCGGGATCGTGAGGGCCATGTACCCGGCCAGCGCCACCATGTCGGAATTGGCGTAACTGATCGAGGCGGCCGTATCGAGCGTCAGCCCTGAGCTGCCGTCGCTCATTTCCGCCATCCGCTGCGACTGCGGCGCCCCGTACCAGTACATGATCGAGTTCAGCACCGCGTACATCGGCGGCCAGAGCTGAATCCACATCATCACGAGTAGGTATTGCCCGAGCACCGACAGCCATGCCGGAGTCAGCATGAAGACCATGACAATCGGGAACAGGGCGTACAGCAGGGCCTCGATCACCGCGCGCATGACCGGCAGCGTGCGCGAGGCCATGTTGCCCATCAGCATGTAGGTGTTGCGCTGGGTCTGCTCGGCCTGAGCCGTAAACACCGATTGCGCAAGTGCGGCGTTGTCCGTCTCGGAAACCCCTTGAGCAAACGCATCCTGCATCGCGTTGATCGTCATGGCCTGACGGGTCAGGCTCGCCGCGTCCTGATTGATCCCGAGCATGTCCTGTCCGGTCACCCCACCGGCAGAAGCCAGGTAGCGAGCTGCCGCATCATCGACCGAGCAGGCCGACCAGA
>NZ_KB898016.1:0-3230 GCF_000377325.1 Thioalkalivibrio sp. ALgr3
CCCCCCCCGCCATAGAGCATCAACTTCTGACGCTTGAGCACCGTTGCCGGGTCACGCACGTTCACATCCTTCGCCATTACCGATCTCCTGCGGACTGCTGAACCACAAACACTCGGGCGACTTCACCCGGCTCCAACTCGTGCTCGTCAATCGCGACCGCGAGAACACCGCGCGTCGCAAACTCCGCTTCGGAGAGCGAGAGTCGGTCGCTGGAGTCGTTACGCACGGCATACTCCTGGCCCAGAAGCCCGTCCCCGCTCCAGTCGCGAACCAGACGCATCGGCAGGCCGTCCCAGCGCTCGGTTTCAGTGCCACGAGGCGTCGCCTGGTAATGGCGGGAGTTATCCTCGTTGCGGTACATGGTTCGCATCAGTCCCATCAACCGCTGCTGGTAGGGCGTACCCGGCCCCGTGGTGCGCTCGTGATTGATCGTGTGGGGGAGCTGCCCGAAGGTCGGGCGCAGAATGATCGAGGTGGTTGCGTCGCCGTCCGGGCGGAGGATCACGGTGTAAGTCGCCCCCCGGTCGTCGCTCACAAACAGAGAGATCGGACGCCATTCGGTGCGCTGCGAGGAACCACTGCGGACGGTCTGAGGGTTGAAGCGGAAAAAGACCTGCCCGCGCTCATCATCACTCTCGATCAGGAGATACTCGGATGCCCCAATGACATCCGTGATCCGCCCTCCCTCAATCGCAAGGCGGTTCACATCACCACGCGACACGCTGACTTCTACCGTGTCGTTCGGCTCGACGGGATGTACCTGCGTCAGCGCCGCCGGAGAGGCCGAAGCATCCGCCCCTCCTCCGGAGGCCGATGCCGGGGGCGGTGGCGCCACCGCCTCGCCTGAGCGCTTGACCGGAATACGGCCAGCCAGGCGCTTGGGGAGGACCAGTTCCATGCCCTCCTCGATCTGATCCGGATTCTCGATGTCATTCAGATCGGCCAGCTCCGACCAGGAAATGCCATAGCTCATGGCAACCAGGTGGAGGTTCTGGCCGGGCTCGACCGTATGGGTAGGCTTCTCGGATGCCATTGCCGTGGCAAAGACGCCCAGAGCCGCTTGTACCGCCACGGCGGCTGCCAGCTTTTTCATCATTCGCATCACTTACGTCTCGAAAGGTTCGTTGGGGTCTTCCGCCTCGATGTAACGGGTCAGGTACACCCGGCCACCGACCACGGTGAAGCTCATCACCACCGAGACCCGCTCGGTGCTCGTCTCGCGACGACCGACTTTGCGGGTCACATCGCCGGTCACGGCGACGCGGGGGATACCTTCCCCGCCGCGATCCACCTCAACCCGAATCGGGGAGAAGTACATCGAGGCGTTCTCCCGCGTGATCCGGTTTGCCAGGCGAACCATGTCGCTGCGCAACTCGCCGTGAACGCTCGGGTGGACCCACTCCATGAAATACTCGGTCTGATACTCGATTGACGATGGAGTTACATTGTACCCCAAAGACACAAGAAACATACCGAGAGATTCAATGTACTTCCGATCAACTTCCTCCTGCGTGATCCAGAAAGGATCGTCAATGTTCGGCGGAACCACCACGGTCTTCGTGTTTCCCGCCAACTGGAACAGGGCCACGATCAGGGCCAGGTTGACGACGACCGCTGCCCCGAGCGCGTAGCGCATCATCGCCTGCGTTCCCATCAGTGCCGCGACCTTGGATTTGTACTTCTCGCGCTTCATGTCCGCTCCCTAATGGCCCCGCCCAACCGGGCGGGGCGTCCTATCCAACGTATTCCCGAACGTGCGAGGGCGGGGTGCGCTTGAGCTTCGCGATGCCGCCACCGGGCAGATACCAGTAGGCGGCACGCATCATAAAGCCACTTCCCTGCCCCTTCTTGAGCTTTGCCAGGCCGTAGGCCATGAGCACTCCCAACACGATGCTTGTCAGGATGAAGCCCGTGACGATCCCGACCCCTAAAGGGGCCACCGCCACCACGAACTCGTCGGCATCCCACAGGAATATCTTGGGTTGCGCGTCGAGGTAACGCGGGATTCGGTTCGAGAACTCGGGGCCACCGCCGTTCATCAGATCACCGCCGTAGCGATGCCTTCGATGATTTCAGGGCCGAAGGCCACAAACAGGGCGAACACCACACCCGAGATCGCCGGGATCGGGCTCTGGCGGGCCACACCCACACCGAGACCCAGGAGGAAGGCGAACAGGGCAATGGTCATCCCGAGGTAGCCGGTGGTCCACTCGTAGACCTGATCGTAGATGCCCTGGAACTCGCTCGCGCCCGAGGTGCCCGTGCCCGCGACGGCCGCTGTGGCGTAGAAGGCGGTCATCACCAGCAGCATCAGCAGCAGGTTCTTGTGGTTGGCGTCCACGGCGGAGGCGGCCTTCATGGTGGCGTTGTCCGCGTAACGGATCGCAGTACGGATTGCGTTCATCATCAGTCTCCCTTGGAGGATTACTTGGGTGGATTGCAGTTCGTGATGTGATCGGGGACATCACGCCCCTCGATGAGCTTCCAGTCCTCATCAGTCATGCCCCAGCCACCGTCGCAATAGCGATCCCAAGCCAGAGCCAGACGAGCCTCCTCATCGGAGACGGGACCACTCGGATCACGGGTATCCGAATGCTCCCACCCCGACTGAGAGGGCTCGTGTTCGCGTGCCGCCACCGGATCGGCTGACCGATCACGGGTCAGGCTTTCCTCGCCGGATGCGTCACTCCATACCGGGTGCGCTACGTCGCAGACGTGATCCCCCCGAAACTGCTTCGTGCGTACCGGAACGATGCACTTCGCGTGGGTATTCGCGGAGACACCCCGGATCGGGTTGCCGATGGAGTCGAAGATGTCCACGGCCCCATCGTTCCCGGCCTTCGGTGCCGTGCAGCCGGTCAACAGGGCCACCCCTGCGAAGACCACTGCCATGCCAAGCGCTGTCTTCTTCGTCATGTGTTCAGTACCTCTCCAGGGCCGCATAGACTCGCTCGGCGTAACCGAGCCGCAGCCGTTCACGGTCTTCGCCTCGGCCGGTTCCGGCGTTGTAGGCGCCGATGGCCTGCCAGCTCCAACCCACCTGCTCGAAGTTCGTCGCGAGAATCCATGCGCCGACCTTGATGTTCATGCACGGCTCCATGAGATCCGCTTCGGTGATCCCGAAATCGCGCTCCAGACGCGGGAACCACCACGAGTTGATCTGCATTACCCCCACGTCATAGGTCCCGTTGCCGTTGCCCCGATTGATCGCATCGGGGCGGAAGCTCGAC
>NZ_KB898017.1:0-3071 GCF_000377325.1 Thioalkalivibrio sp. ALgr3
CGCCTCCGGAACGATGGTGCCGTCGTGCACGTCGGGGCCGAGGTTGCGGCGGGCCCGATACGGAGCGAGCAGCTCGTGCTCGCGCATCACCCGCAGAAGCCGCTTGCGGGAGGTGTAGATCCCTTGCAGCTGGCGCAGCTTGGCCCAGACCTTGCGGTGGCCCTCGCCGGAGAACTCGCTGCCCTCGATGACCGCCCGGATCTCCCGGTGCAGCGGCTCGTCGTCCAGCCTCGGCCGAGCGGCCCCGCCTGCGCCTGTAATATCCCTTTGCAGCACGCTGTGCGCCGTTGTGACGATGGGTATAGAACGTCGAGCGGGGGATACCCCACTCTTGGCAGAGCCTGGCGACACCGAAGGGCCGGCGCTGGGAGACCGAGCACGCACGGCTCAGATACGGGACAGCAGGCTGGACGTGATTTGCCTCTCCTCCGCGCACGATCCTGGGTCTGGGGTACCGGCATATCGCCTTTGCTGGCTTGGGCTCTGCGCTCGGACTCATAGCCATTCCGCACCACCGCCCGGTGCCGGCCCGGCAGGCAATCCTCCCGATGGACGTCGATGAACTTGCTGAATCAGCTCTTACGCCCCGTGGCGCAGCAAATCGATCAACGGGTCCTCGGGACGGCCCTCAGGTCCATACGGCGTGTCTGTCGTACCGTGAGAAGGGGTGGCGTGCCCCTCGGCTGGTGGGTTGGTGGTACTTCCATTCCAGCCAGATACCCCGCCTTTCTCAATTCCCCCGAACTCCACTTTCCACGGTGCCTCCCCGAACCTGCCGGCGAATCCAGTCATCCACCTCGGATTCCCGCCACCGCGATGCTGCGCCGACCTTCACCGGCCGAGGGGCGTCGCCGCGGCTAATCATGGCGTACCATGTCGAGCGCGCCATCGCCGTGCGTTCGAGCACTTCATTGATTCGCATCAGGCGGTCAGGGCGATGTGTATGCCCAATTGTCTGGTCCATCAGTATACATCTCCATATTGGCGGGATGAGGCCACCCGGTTTTACAATAACTCCTTCTTCCTAATACACAGCAGATTTCACCAATCCATTAATCATCAATCCCTAAACATCTCTTATCATGCTAACAGCCCCACTTCCACGCACAAAACCTCTCTACGCTTATGGGTTCCGTCCTTTCTATTCATTAATCTTCCATATCAAATCTTCGAGATCGACATCTGCCTCCATGCGTGCCACATCCGTATACTGATTTTGGGGTTCGCTCTAGGGCGGGTTTCGCGGGCGCGAAACGAGTTCCCCAATGGTCCATTCAGAGGTTTCCGGGCACCCGTTTCGCGGGCGCGAAATGCACTCAAGGAGGGTCTATTGGGGGATTAAATAAATGCCTTGTTTCGCATGCGAAATGGGCGGTTTCGACCCTTTCTTCAAAAGGGTGTCCGACGCATTTGGTGCCGAAATTGGGTATGGACAAGGAAAGTCGGTCGCGCAGTATAGAAATCAAGGAAAGCGCCCCATGTTGCTACCGGATATCCGGTAGCAACATGGCTCGGATTAAGTGTCCGGTAGAAACATGGAAAGGGTTGGAAGCTAACAAGGCCATGTCGTCCGGGGGAATGAGGTTCCATGTTTCTACCGGATATCCGGTAGAAACATGGGGGAAAAGCCTGAAACACGGCGAAATGGAACGTTTCTCCGGTAGAAACATGAGCCATGTTACCCCCTAGTTAATACGGGGGCATGGCGGGCGAAAATGGGAGTTGGATGCTTGGGTGGAGAGTTATGGTCAAGTCTGGTGTATGATCGATGGCAGGTTCAGGCGGCGCTCTGGTCGGTGATGGAGGATGCCTCGTCGTTGGTCGGTTCGGTCTTTTCGACGCCATCGATGAACGTCACTCCGCGGTCGAGCCATTCGTAACCCCGGAGCCGACGCCAGCGCTTCTACGCGCTCTGACCGAGCTTGAACGTCAGGCTCAGGACGTTGTTGCGGGTCAGCAGCCCCGGGTCTTGTCGGTGCACAGCCGCACGGTGGCGAAGGTCGATTCGATCGGATTGGTGGTCCGAATCGACTGCCAGTGCGGGGCCGGGGAGTCGTAGAACGCCAGCAGGTCCTCCCGATCCTTGCGCAGCCTCTCGGCGGCTTTCGGGTACTTGTCGCCGTAGCCGGTCAGGAAGGCGTCGACGGCCTGTTCGGCGTCGGCGCGGGTTTCGGCCATCCAGATCGCCTGTAATGCCGACTTGGCCTTGGGCTGGCTGCGCTTGGGCAGCCGGTTCAGCACATTGGCGGTCTTGTGGACCCAGCAGCGCTGGCGGCGGGTGTCCGGGTAGACTCGGGCCAGCGCCTTCCAGAAGCCCAGCGCGCCGTCGCCGATCGCCAGCCGGGGTCCCTGCGGCAGACCCTGCTGGTCCCGCAGGCGCACCAGCATCTGGTACCAGCTCTGTTCGGACTCCCGCACCCCGTCGTCGAGGGCAACGAACGCCTTGGTGCCGTCGGGCAGGACTCCAATGATGACCCGCACGCAGGCGCGTTCATCGTCCTCCCCGCGCAGGTTGAAGTGGATACCGTCCGCCCACCAGTAACTGTAGCGATGAGCGCTGAGATCGTGCTCGCGCCATTCGGCGTGCTCGGTCAGCCACTGCTGCTTGAGGCGGCCTAGTGTCGAGGCCGACAGCCCCTGGGCCTGATCGTCCAGCAGCGCGCCCGGCGCAGACACGGGGGCAGCAGGCTCGACGTGAAGTGCCGGCCGCCGCCGAACCGATCCCGGATCTTCGGCACCTGTCGGTGCCGCCCGGCTCTGTCAGGAGTGGGGCATCCCCCGCTCGACGTTCTATGCCCGCGGTCACAGCGGCGCACAGCGCTCTGCAGAGGCTAATCGCAAACGCAGGCCGGTCCTCGGTCGACGCTGACCGACGAGTAGCTGCACAAGGAGATCCGCGGCTCATCCAGGGCAGCGAATTCACCGGCGAGGGGTATCGCAAGGTCTGGCCCAGGCTGCGCCAGCTTCGAGGGATCTACAGTTCCCGAAAGCGGGTTCTGCGGGTTCTGCGGGTTCTGCGGGTTCTGCGGGTGATGTGGGTGATGTGGGTGATGTGGGTGATGTGGGTGATG
>NZ_KB898018.1:0-3016 GCF_000377325.1 Thioalkalivibrio sp. ALgr3
CCCGCGTTTCCGGGCCTTCGACGCAGACCCGTTCCTGCTGCTCACAATAGGAATCGGTCTCCGCGCCTTCACATTCCTCGTAGTCCAGTTTGTCCTCGACAATGACAAACTCTTCCCCAAGATGCACCGTTTCTTCAGGCTGGGGTTCAACATCCTCCTCACACTGGAAGACCCGCGATTCCCGAATACACTGACCGCGATGGTCCTCCTCAACGCATTCGCTGGAGACCTCGAAGCACCCCTCTTCTTTCAGTGGCGTGCAGAAGTTTTGGTCCTCGGTCAAACAGGCGTAGGTGGACTCGTACTCCCAGCAGTCGCGGTGAATATCGGTCCCCGCGATCTCCTCGGTGCCGGATCGCACGCACTCGGTCTGAATGGCCGTGCAGCTCACATACTGGCTTCCATCGAAGGTGTCGGGGTTGTATTCCTGCGGCACGGCCGAAGCCGCGAGCGGAGAAAGCATGATCGCGGCTACGATCAATCTGGAGACCAGGGAGAAATGCTGGAAGGGATACATCGTCATGTCCTGGTTGGGCGTCAATCCGAGTCGAGGGTCGCGCGGTAATTCGAGGCCACGTCGCTCCACGCGGCCGAGTCCGCCTGTCGCTCAATGGTTTGCAAGGCGTAATCGAGGGATACGTCGCCGGACACGATCACGGCCGGGAACTCCTCGTCAGGCGCGGCACAGACCCCGGCCCCCTGATCCGAACAGGACGACGCCAACAACGATTCCGGCTCCTTGACCAGTGCAAAGGTGGGAACGCGCTCGATGTTGAGCGCGGTGAACAGCCGGGGGTCGATGTTGAAGTGAACGTCAGTGGACAGGCCGACCAGCTCCTGCGCCTTTTGCGCGGTTTCCTGGTAGGAATCCTTGTGCATCCCTTGCATCAGGACCGTGCCACCGGCCCGGTTCACCTCTTGGATGAGGTTCTTCAGGCTTTCATCCGGCATTGAGAAGCTAACAAAGGCGATAAGCTGAACGCCTCCATCGGTGAGTTCACGGGGATCGGGCAGGCGCAGGTCACCGGCCTCGATGTCACGCAGAAACTCATCGACCGGCGCCTGGCTTGCCGCATCCACCTCGAACTCCGGCACGGCGACCTCGGGCAACGGTCGGTCACCAGAAGGCATCCGGTCCTCCGTGTCTTCCAGTTCCGGAGAGCCCAGGCGTTTGTCCTCCAGACGCTCGGCCGCACCATCCCGGAATCGTTCGGTGCGGTCCTCCGCTTCCTGAAGAACCCCCTCCACATCGGAGAGCGCGATGGTGGGCAGCGCATAGGCCGAAAGCGCCAACACCAGGGCCGTCGAGGCGTATCGAACTGTGGATTTGGTCATAGTGATGGCTCCGGATGGCTCAGAACGGGGTCAAGCCGCCCTGGCAGCAGTCACGTTTACGGAAGACCTGGAACGCGAAGTCCTCGCCCTCATATGGGTACTCCTTTCCCGCCGCCCACTCCTGAGTGGTCCGACCAAGGGGCTGGCAGCACTCCCCACGGATTTTTCGGGTCTGCGGGACCGGGTAGAGCATCGTGTATTTGTACGAAGTCTTGTCCATGATCGGCTGGGGGTAGTACCCGCACAGGCCCGCGTTGCCATTGGCCGCCCAGAGATTCATCTGGCGGTGCATCTTTGCGAGAAGCCGCTGGAGGACCAGAGAGGCGGTCTGAGGGCCACTGGTGTGCTGTGCGACGTTGCCGGTGAGCGGATACAGCGGCCCCTGGCATCCCGCGCACCAATAAAGCTCGTTGCTCGGGAAATCAGCCGTGGCCTGAATACAGTCCGCCGTGCAGGCGATGTTGGCGGCGAGCGACGTAAAGAGGTTGGCGTCCGGGTTCAGGATCAGCGTCAGCTCGTCGTCATTCCACATCGGATCGACTTCGGTGAGATACGCGATGTCGAAAGGGCTCTTTTCCAGGCAAGGATTGTCCAGCAGGATTTCGAGCCAATAGAGGATCGGGTCCATGTAGTAATGGGCCTGATAGAAGGCGGTCGTCTGTCCGGACTCCTGGCCGGTCCCTGAAAGCGATCGCCCGTGTTCCGGAGCGTCGAAGCCGGGGTCCACCTCAATGCCGCCGAGGGACACCATGCAAAACGGCTTCCGGTTCACGTCAATGCGGCGGATCGGCTCCCAGAACGACATGGTTAGCCCAACGTCAATGCCGCAGTTGCACAACGGGCCGGAGGGGCCATCTATGTCGGATTGGCCGTCATCCATAACCGTCACGCCACCGACCTTGATCGGATAGATGCACGACCAGCACAGGTCCGTGATCGGGTTGGCGAATGATCCCGTGCAGGTCGTCGCGCTCGCGTTGGGAACGGCAACAAACGCCAGCGCCCCCAGGGCCGCCCCGGCGATCCACTTCATCATCGACTGCATCAGCGTGGCCCTCTGCCTGTCATGCTTTCGTATTCGAGCGTGAGCACCCGCTTGCCGGGCTCCTGGTACACGCGCACCGGCACGGCGCCGATACCGAGCTGCCGAATCAAGGCGCCGTCCTGGTCGTAGAAAACCTGCTCTTCCCACTCGCGCATCAGCTCCAGATAGGAACCGGCGACGAGGATCGGCCGTGGCACCTTGCCCGCGTCCCGCGCCTCCTCCATCCGCTCGCGCGCCCACGCCACCTGGCGGCGGTCGCGGCCGTCGAAAAAGAGCATTTCGCGGGTCATGGTGATGGTGTCGAGCGGGTTGACCGTGGTGCCTTTCTCCACGATCACCTGCCCCTCGTGGTCCCGGATGTCGCGGGCCGCCATGATCGAGGGGTCGTGGTACTGCACCGTGTCGTAGTCGAGCGTCGGGAGTTCGGTCGGCTCGGGGTTTTCCAGCGAATCCAGTGCTTGCTCGATGGCTTCCTCCTTGAGCTGGTCCAGCTCGCCGGAGCGCTCGCGCTTGAGAAGCTGCTGCTCGATCCATTCGAGCATGTTGGCTTCCGCAATCGGGTAGACCGGACCCACGGCACCGAGGTCTTCCCGGCCCATCAAGGGAGCCGGTTCAGGAAGCGGTTGTGGCTCGGGG
>NZ_KB898019.1:0-2717 GCF_000377325.1 Thioalkalivibrio sp. ALgr3
GCCCCTGTTCCAGCCCCTGTTCCAGCCCCTGTTCCAGGCCCTGCTCAAGGCCCTTCTGCAGTCCTTTCTGCAGCCCCTGCTGCTCGTAGCGGCGCTGCCATTCCTTTACGCGTTCGGCCAGCATGGTTTCCATCTCCCGCAGGTCGTTGTTCGGAGGCGCCAATGTTTCGCCGAAGTGGCCGGGGATGACCACTCGGCCCAGCCAGACGCTGAAAGCCCGTCGCAGGGATCGCTGTTCCGGGTGTTTCAGCCATTGCACCAGACGCCCGACGACCGCCTGCAGATCCTCGGGCTCGCGGCTGTGCTCCAGCCGGAAGACGGCCGCGGCCAGGTTGCGTGCCGGCAGATCGGCGTCCGCGAAGGCCCCCTCGTCGAGCAGAAGATACCGGAAATCCGGACGATAGGCCTCCAGTCCTCCGGGGATCGGTGCGATCAGCTCGCGCACTTCGATCGGGGCACTCCAGCGTCGTTCACCATTATAGAGCACCAGTGGCAGTACCGGCGGCAACCGTCCGTCGGGGGTCAGTTCGCCGGTGCGCACCAGATCCTGGTAGAGCAGGCCGAGATAGGTCAGCAGGCGTACCGCCATGAAGCGGTCCACCGATGACTGGAATTCCAGAAGCAGGTAGACGTAACACCAGCCATCGCCCCATCGCAGGCGCCAGACGATGTCGTCCTCGCGCTCGCGCAGATCGTCGGAGACGTAGTGACCGTTGACCCGCTCCAGCGAATCTAGGTCGACCTGTTCGATCCAGGGTTCGTTGACGAACCCGCGCAGGAGATCGGCCACCAGCTCGGGGTGACTGAACAGGTGCTTGTAGCCGTGATCGTGTTCCATGGTCCCTCCCTGGACCCGTAATTCATGCCCCGATAATGCCCTCCAGACGTTTCAGGCATTCGAGGTACTGCGCCTCGTCCGGTGGCTGGCCGCTGCGCTGGCTTTCCCACAGGGCCTGACCCAGACACTCCATCATCCGGTGTTCGGCGTCCAGTTCGCCGTAGCGGGCGCACAGGCGGCGGTGCAGGTCGCGGATGCCGGCCGGACGGTCCGTGGCGGCCTGTTCGCGCAGGCCCATGTGCATGGACATGTGCAGGAACGGGTTGGTGGTCCCCGACTCCGGCGGGAACTCGGCGGTCAGGGCCTTCTCGCGGTCGTTCAGCAGGGCATGGTATTCGGGGTGGTCGCGGATGATGCCGACCAGCACCTGTTCCATGTCGCTCAGGGGTTCCTCGTTGCGGGCCTTCTGCCAGGCATCCAGGAACTGGGTTCGCATGCGGTCGCGGTCGCCGTACATCGCATCAGGCCTCGGTCTTGTCCTTGTATTCACACAGATCGCGGATCACACACTGCCCGCAATCCGGCCGGCGTGCGCGGCACACGTACCTTCCGTGCAGGATCAGCCAGTGGTGGGCGTCGCGCAGGAACTCCTTCGGGGTGAACTTCAGGAGCTTCTTCTCGACCTCCAGCACGGTCCTGCCGGGGGCCAGTCCGGTGCGGTTGGCCACGCGGTAGATATGCGTGTCCACCGCGATGGTGGGTTCGCCGAAGGCCGTGTTGAGCACCACGTTGGCGGTCTTGCGGCCGACCCCGGGCAGGGCCTCCAGCGCCTTGCGGTCGCGTGGGACCTCGCCGCCGTGGAGTTCCACCAGCATGCG
The DNA here is from genome assembly GCF_000377325.1 of Thioalkalivibrio sp. ALgr3. Lineage (NCBI taxonomy): Bacteria > Pseudomonadati > Pseudomonadota > Gammaproteobacteria > Chromatiales > Ectothiorhodospiraceae > Thioalkalivibrio > Thioalkalivibrio sp. ALgr3. Next base: position 1,657 of record NZ_KB898019.1, read on the forward strand.
GCAGGCCTTCATGATGTTCTCGGCCTTGGCGTTGTACAGGCCGATGGTGCGGATGCATTCCTTCAGGCCGTCCAGTCCCAGGTCGAGGATGGCCTGCGGGGTGTTCGCCACCGGGAACAGCCGCCGGGTCGCCTTGTTCACGCCCACGTCGGTCGCCTGCGCGGACAGGATCACCGCCACCAGCAGCTCGAACGGGGTGTTGTACTCCAGCTCGGTGGTGGGCTCGGGGTTCGCCGCCCGCAGGCGTTCGAAGATCTCGCGGCGCTTGGCGGCATTCATGGGGCGGGGCTTCCGACGGTTTCAGGGGTTGCAAACGAAACCGGCCCCGCGAACGGGGCCGGACGATGCGCGCGATGGCGGTGCGACCGCCCTCAGACGTGGCGGTACACGCCCACTTCCGGCGCCGGCTCGCGCGGCTTTTCTTCCGCTTCCTTCTCGAGGTCGGCCAGCAGCTTCGAGTGCTTTTCCTCGAGATCGTGCATCGCCTTCTCGTCCATCTTGGGGAAGATGATGTCACGGATGAACGAGCCCAGCTCGGCCAGGCACTCCGCCCAGTACTTGTCGTTCAGATGGAACGAGTGCTCGGCGTGGGTACCCATCGGGTAGCTGTTGAACCGGGTGATCATCGTGACGGACAGGTCGCTGTCCTTCTCGACGAAATCCTTGGCGAAGTCGTACCACCACTTGTAGTACTTCTCCTGCAGCTCCTCGCCAAAGCCGTGATTCTCGAAGAATGCGGCGATGGTGCCGCGCGGGGCCTGGCCGTAGCGCGTGCCGCGCTTGCCGGCGAACGGGAAATGTCCAGCCATGCCTGCTCTCCTGGGACGATTGGAATTTTTGTAGCGGGGGCAGTGTACCCGCTGGGCGCCGGGAATCAAGGCCGGGGCCGCGTTACACTGCGCCCAAGGGAAACACTGATCAATGTACACGCTCGCGTTGGCACCCCGGGTTCCGCGAGACAAGGCGCGGTGCGCAGCCGGTAGTGGTTCTACCGGCAAGTGCCGCAACGCAGGATCGGGGAACCCGGGGTGCCAACCCCCACAATTTATTGAATGCAGGGG
>NZ_KB898020.1:0-2613 GCF_000377325.1 Thioalkalivibrio sp. ALgr3
CCCTGCCCGCCGATGGAACGGGTCTCCGGTTCCGTGCTGTCCATCGACGCGCACCCCGTAAGCCCTCCGGCCAGGGCCGTCGCTACGGCTACACCGAAAAGGCGGAATCGACTCGTTTTCATGTTGATCTCCCTGTCATTTCCCCTGACCGACTCTATCCGGCACCGTGTGAACCGTTGCTGAGCTGGCTGCATGACAGCTCCTCGGGAATCCAGCGCTCCAGCAGGCCCTCATCCCAAGGCCCGTAGAAGCCGGTCGTCACGCACTGACGACGCGCTTCATCCAGCGTGTACACGCGGGTTTCACGTTCATCGACTTCACCGGCCTCGTAGTAGACCCGCTTCATCAGAACCGCTCGGTTTCCGTTGGAGAAATCGAACACAATGGTCCCGTTCAGCTCGATCCAAGCGTGCCCGTACCGCAGCCCCTCCACCACACCGCCTGCTCCGGTCACGAGCCCGTGAACGATGCGGAGGTCGTCCGGACTCATCCGGTGGATCGTCACCAGCTTCTCCGCGCCCCAGAGAGCCGCTTCGCAGCAGTCGCCGCCGTAGTCGGTTTCGTCGTACATCCTCTGGTCCTTATGCCGCTTGCCTCGAACCGACCTGCTTCCACCAGCGCAGCAGCGCGGCCAGCTCTTTGTTCACCCCGAGAGTTTGCTGGGCACGAGTGGCGGCGACATACGCCAGAAACACCTCGTCTGCCTCAACCGGATCTTCCTTCGCGTCGCGCGGCATCCAGCTCTCGATCAACGGGTACTGCTCCTGCAACGGCTCGGACTGGTTCCCCATGAAAGCCGGGAAGTCTTCGCCCAGGATCACATGCGCGAACTCCGACCCCTTCGAGCGGTGCGCAGTCGTCAGCAGCGGCTCCCCGTGGATCGCCCGATCCAGCGCGGTGCGCCGCAACTGTTCGACTTTCCGGGGCAGCTTCCGGCCGTACTTCTCGACGACCTTTACACGCACGCTGATCTCGATGTCCTCGGCTTCATCGGCGTAGCTCTTCAGCTCTTCGAGATCCCGAAAAGAACGGATCAGCCGGTCCTTGATCTCGCTGTGCTGCCCGACCGAGAGCCGGTGGACATCCATCAACGTCTCCATGCCGTAGCTCTCGATACCGCCGAGCCAGCACAGCCGCTCGTAGCCCTGATCCAGCAGCTCCACAGCCTGATCGAACAGCCCGGCGTTCGTGCGGCACAGGTACGCCCGGTGATCCAACGGAATGTCACTGTCGTCGCTCGGGACCAGCCGTGTCGGGCCGCCGAGCCCTTCGAGCACGAGCGATTCGCCCAGGTACAGCCCGAGCAGCACGTTAGCGGTGTACGCCACCGGCGCTCCGAACCGGAAGCTGCCGGTGAGCGAGTACGGTTCCGCATCGACCATTTCGGACATCACATCCATGGAGCCCCGAAAGCGATAGATGGACTGGTTCCGGTCACCCACCGCGACGCGCTGCATGTTCGTCTGTCCGGAGAAGATCGCGTACATCGCCGGGTTCGTGTCCTGCGCTTCATCGAGATAGATCGCGTCGAACTGGCTGGAAAGATCCGGCTGTGAAAGCTGATAGAGCTTCAGGTAGCCGTCGTGCGTCATCGGCACGTCCGACCGGGACGTGTCCTGCATCATCCCCCATAGATCGGCAGCATGATTCCGCACTTCCTGCCGGTTGAAACCGCTGGTGCGGGCCTTGGCCGCCGGGACGTGGCTCTCGGTAATCTGCTCGTCAGGAGAGGCGCAGAAACGCTTGACCGTCTCCGCGCACAGCGCGGCGAAGACCATCGCTTCATCGTTGCGCATGGAAAGCCGCAGAGCGTTTTTTACCTGGAACGGCCGGAGATTCCCCAGCTTGTCTTTGAACGGCACCCCATGGGTCCGGAACGCGAGCGCATGGGTCGTCTTGCACGTCACGTTGCTCGGGAACCGCTGAGCGGCCTCCTGCTGCACCGCCTTGTTCAGCGCCACATAGAGGATCTTCTGGTTCGGGTGCGCCTTCGCGCGCAGTTCCAGCGTCGTCGTCTTGGCCGCCCCGGCCAGGGCGCTCACCGCAATGTCCCGATCTTCGGGCGCATCAATGATCGCCTGCTGTTCCGGCGTCGGGCGGATTTCCTGCTGTGCGATCGCGGACATCGCGAGCCTCCTGTATCTCATCGTTCCATTGAAGTGCATTGTAGGCTTATGGAATACAGCCAGTCAACCCTCATGGGCGGGTTTTCATCGACCCGCAACTCCTCGCGGAACGCCCGGCATCCCGCCTGGCGAAGACGAAGGAGATTCCCATGAAGAACGAGCGAACCCTGGCTTTCACCCTGGAGCTGCATCACCTGGTTGCGGGGGCGGTCACACTCATCCCCCTCCTGAGCGGGCTCATCTTCGCCGTGGCCCAAGGGCTAGTCGTGATGGGTGCCATGCTGGCCCCGCTCACCGTCGCATCCATCGTTGCAACGGTGCTTCTCGGGGACGTGCTCTATGATGCGTACCAGCGCGCGGTCGGGACGCAGCGACGCATTGCGCTGTGCTCCCGCCTGGGCCATTCAGCGGGCCGGGAGCGCCCCTTCCGGGCGCTTTTTGCGGACGAACTGCGAGCTAAAACGGGCCTCGAATCCTGACGAAAATC
>NZ_KB898021.1:0-2393 GCF_000377325.1 Thioalkalivibrio sp. ALgr3
GGAGGCCGAGCCTGAAACGGAAACGGCCGATCGAGAGGTGGTCCCGCCTCCGCCACCGGGTTCTCGTAGCGAAGACGGTACAGGCGAGCGGGCGGCTCGTCCGGATGAACCGGAGGTAGTCCGGGGCATCGCTCGTGTGTCGCTGGGTGACCCGCGACGCGAGGAACGCGAGGCGCGCGAGCAGGCGGCGGCCGAGGAACATGACGCTGCGGAGGCGGCCGATCAGAACGTGGGCACCTACATCCCCTCGGGGTCGTTCGTGCGCGCCAACATCATTGGCGGCATCGACGCGCCGACCGGCGGAACGGCCCAGGGTGACCCCCATCCGCTGCTGATGCGCCTGTCGGATAACTCGATCCTTCCTAACCGTTTCCGGGGCAACGTGAAAGAGTGCTTTATGACGGGCGCGGGCTATGGGGACATTTCGAGTGAGCGCGCTTACGTCCGCGTCGAGAGTCTGTCGTGCGTCCTGCCGGACGGTTCCGTGATTGACGAGTCGGTGGATGCCTATGTCGTCGGTGAAGACGGCAAAGCGGGCATCCGGGGGCGGCTGGTCAGCAAGCAGGGTCAGCTCATTGCGCGAGCCCTGATGGCCGGGATTGTCGGTGGCATTGGTGAGGGCTTCGCGCAGGCCAGCACGACCCTCAACACCACCGCTGGAGGCACCACCCGCGACGTTGATCCGGGCGACATCCTCGAATACGGCGCAGCGAGTGGCGCCGGTTCTGCAATGGAGCGTCTGGCCGATTACTACGTCCAGGCCGCCGAGCAGACCTATCCCGTGATCGAGGTTCCCGCAGGCCGGGACGTGTCCGTGGTCTTCCTGCGTGGCGCGAACCTGGACGGGGATGTGAACAGCGCGTCTCGGGAAGTCGGGTTTGAGCCCATCGTGACGGATGAAGACCGCGCGTTGGCTGGCACAAGCGTTCGCTCCCGCTCTCGCGTGAACGTGCGCTAACAGGAGACATGAAGATGAAGAAGGTAATGATCGTATCCGCCCTCGCGGCGGCAATGGCACAGGCCCCCGCATGGGCGGCCAATGAGGGGGATGTTCTGGGCGCGGTATCGGACGCGATCAGCGTCGATAGCGAGTCGATGAGTGATGCGGAGGCGGAGGCCGTGATCCGGCAGCAGTTCCCAAACAGTCAGATCGCGAGTGTCATGCCCTCGCCGGTCACGGGGCTCTATGAAGTGATCGCGGGCCGCAACGTGTTCTACGTCCGCCCTGGGGAGCCCTACATCGTCGCGGGCCATATCTTCGGGACCGAGGACCAGGAAGACCTCACGGCCCAGCGCAAGCGTGAACTTGGGCTGTCTCCGGCGGCTGCGGGGGGCGAGTCCGCCGCCCCGGCAACGGCGCCCGCGCAGGCCAGCGTCAGTGCCGAGATTTGGCAGAACCTCCCGAGCGACATGATGATCGCGACCGGGCCGGAGGATGCACCTGCCATCGCTCTGTTCACGGACCCGGCCTGCCCGCATTGTGCCCGCTTCGAGGAGGCGCTGTCCTCCATGGGGGATCTCCGCGTCTATCGCCTGATGATGCCGCTGTCGCGTGATCCGGCGGTGCGTCAGCAGGCCGCAATGGCGCTCTGCGCCAATGACCCCATGTCCGCCTATACCCGGCTGATGAACGGTGAGGGGGCGCCGCCTGTGAACGATCAGGCGTGCCTCGCGCGGGCGCAGGAATACATTGGAGAAGTGGAGCGCTTCGCGGCCCGCTCCAGCATTCGGGGCACGCCGTTCTTCGTGCGTCCGGACGGCGACCACCGGGTTGGCTTCAATCCGCAAGGCTTTGAGACCTGGGCCAAGGGAGGCAACTGATGAAGGCAACAATGACGATCCGTTTGGGAGCGGCGGCCGGGGTGGTCCTGCTGGCCTCTGGCTGCGCTTCAACGATGGGGATGGGGGAGAGCGATCTGTCGTGCCCCTATCCCGATGGTGAGCAGTGCATCAGCCTGGAAGACGCCTACGAGCGGTCCATTCAGGACACCGACGCGCGTGATGCCATTCGGGCGGCCCCGGAAGCCCTCCCGCAGCAGGCGATGCCGCCGCGCCTTCCCTCGGGCGCTCCCATTCTGAGCGAGCCGGAAATCCTCCGGGTGTGGGTCGGGCCGTGGGAGGACGAGGTGGGTCAGTTCCACGACCAGTCCTACGTCTACACCGTGGTCCGCGACGGACAGTGGGTGCTCAAGCGAAACCGTCAGGCACAGGACGATCGCTTCATCAATCTGCAAGCGCCGGATACCAGCCCGCTCGTGATCGAAGAAGAGGAAGAGCCTGAGCGGATGAGCGACGAGGAGGCCACGCAATCCGCCGTGGACTTCCTGAACGAGCAGGCGGAACAGTAAGAAAGGGGTCAATCGTGTTGGATCTGAACGCACTGAAACGGCAGG
>NZ_KB898022.1:0-2341 GCF_000377325.1 Thioalkalivibrio sp. ALgr3
ACCGCCCAGCTCGTCGAGGCCGGACGGGAGATCCACCACGCCGCCGGCACGAAGATCGTCCTCGACGCCGGCGCCGAGATCACCCTCCAGGCCGGCGGCAGCTTCATCAAGATCGACCCCTCGGGCGTCACCCTCAGTGGCCCCAGCGTCCGCCTCAACTCCGGCGGCAGCCCGGGCTCCGGCAGCACCCAGCAGGCGCAGATCCCCGAACTGCCCGGGCACGTACTCCCGGGAACAGCCGACGGGGTCGCGGAAAGCGGACCCGATGCCTTGCTCGCCCATCGGCTGGACCAGGCCAGCAGGGAACATCAGCCGCTGGTGGAACCCTGCCCCGAACCGGCCGAAGGGGAACCGTGTCCGCTGGGCGATGATTGCCCCTGCGACCGGCAAGGGGACAAGACATGAGCGAGCGGGTGCAGGCACCCGGGCTCTCCGGTGTATGGACGGCGCAAAAGGAACACGCGGCCTGGCTGGTACTCGATCAGGCGCCGAGCACGCTCCGGCGCGTGTACGAGCTTGACGATGCGCCCGAGGTGGACTGGCTGTTCCGCGAGACACGCTACGCAGCGCTGGAGGATCGCAGCCCGCTCCTTGTGCGGACCCGCCCGGATACACCCCTGTGGCAGGCGTTCGCCGAGGCCCGCGGTGAACCGCCCATGGTGGGTATTCTTCTGCGCACCACCACCAGCCCCGACGACCTGGTGGCCCACCTTCGGCATCGGCTCGAGGTGGCCATCGGACCGAACCGTCGGGCGCTGCTGCGGTTCCAGGACCCATGGGTGGCCTCGGCGCTGTTCGCCGACGAGTCCGGCCCGGCCCAGTGGCTGGGGCCGATCGACGGCGTCTTCTGGTTTGGCGGCACCTTCGCCCAGCGGGCGGCAACGGGTCCCGTCTGGCATGGGCTGACCCGGACACCCGACGCGGCGGGTGAGCCGGCCGGGGCGGACGCTCCCCCCGTACCACTGACGCCCGCGCAACACTCCGCCCTGCAAACCCTCGCCGAACAACAGGCCCTCTGGCGCGAGACCGGACAGCACGTGGCACTGGATGCCAGCGAGCCGGCCGATGCCGGGGCCTTCCTCCGGGCGCTGGACGAGGCCGGGCGCCTCGCCATCCCGGAGAACCAGCGGGTACACCACCTGGTCCGGCAGCTTGCGCGGCCGGCGGCACCGTCGCCGGAACCGCACCCGCCCGCCTGACCCGGTCACGGAAGACCACTCCAGCCCTTCGGAGACACCACACGGATGAGCCAGGGAACACCGAACAACATCGCCTGCGAAGGCAGCAAGCTTTTCATCCAGGTCATGGGCCGGGAACACCCGGACGGCCAGCGCCTCGAGATCGTCGACAGCCGCACCCGGGATCCCATCGACGCCTTTGGCGAGGCGGACACGGAATCCCTGGAGGACCCGGTCAGCGAACTGCACCAGTGGTGCTGGCCGGAGGATCGCCGGCAGGAACGGGTCGATGCACAGCTGGTGATCGAGCGCGAGGACGGCGGCGACATTCACGTGCCGCTGTTCGAACAGCTCTTCCACACCAGCCGCCGCATGAGGCTCCAGGAGAACATCATTCAGCCCGTGCTTCCCATGGCACTGTGGAACGAGCTCGGGCGCGACCAGCGGCACGCCCTGCCGCTCCGGGCCGGGTTTCTCTACATCTTCCTCGGCGGCCGGCTCTGGCGCGAGCTGGAAGTCGGCGCCGATGACGAAGCCGGGCACCTGCGGCTCCGCGACATCGATCTGGCCGATCACCGCGACAACGACGGGAACTGGCAGGACGACCGGCGCCCCGCCGCCGGGGTCGCGCTGGAGGAATTCTGGCTGCCACGCCAGGCCAACGGCCGCTGGCTTCCCCGGGAGCTGCGCATGGCCTTCTCCGAGGTGCAGTGGAGCGCCGCGCGTCTGCGGCACCTCGAGGCGGACGACACCGCACGCAGCCGGCGCTGTCGCCAGGTGGGGTTTTCGCAGTCCCGGTGGCCCTCTCCCGGCAGCCTGTACCCCCTGGAGGACGCCACGCCCATGGGGCCGCGCATCCCGCTCGCCGAGACCCGGACTGCCCAGCCGCAAGTACTCCTCCGGGAACTCGACGGCAAGGCCATGCAACGACTGCACGAGCGGGCCGCCCGCGAGGCCGACGAACTGGACGACCCCGCCGAAGCGGGCGAGGCGGTGCATGAAGGCACAGCCGCCCCGGTGCCCTACGCCGACGAGAGTGACACGCTGTACCTGCAGGCCGCCGCCCGGCTGCAGGTAACAAACGAGCGCCTGGCCGAGAGCGACTCCGAGATCGAGCCCCCGGACACCCTTCTGTGGGAAGGCTTCGAGCCGGTCGACGACAG
>NZ_KB898023.1:0-2113 GCF_000377325.1 Thioalkalivibrio sp. ALgr3
GCAATGACGGCAGTGAGACGCGCGTCTTTGTAGAGTCCTTTGATGCCGACACTGGGCAGCGAGAGTGGGTGCGCAGTATCGAGCGGCGTACCGGGACTCAACAAGAACGCGGTTACATGGTGAGGAGTGCTTATATTGATGAGGATCGGGGTCGGCTCCATTTTATGTATTTTATCAACAATGGCAGAAGCTATCGGGATGTCATTATTGATCTGGAGGACGGGAGCGTGATTCGCGACCGCAAAGTTAGTAATACGGTTTGGAATAATACACCGATTAACGTGGTGTATCCGGGCGGTGAATACTATTTCCAGCTTTGGAATGACCGGGTGGAGCAGCGGCGAGTTTCCAATGATAGCCGGGTCGCCTCCTATCGGCCACCCGGATACAGTTGGATGGCTACCATGTTGGTCGATTTCTATGGGAATGTTTACGTCTCGGGGCAGCTCTCAAATGGGAATTACTTTGTGGCGAGCGCCAGTGGTAATTCCGATGTGAATGAAATCGGGTGGATTGATGGATGTGAAGGGCTGGGCTCGATGTGAGCGCCGGTTGGAAAATGCTCGCTTTGATCTGAGGGAGAGCGTGTCGTGGGGGATCGTTGGGTTTGGTACGCATCGGGAGCCTGCTTGAGTGTGGTCGCCGGTCCAGCGGCTTTACTCTGGCTGGTGATTCCCGGCCCTGTGGGTGCCGCGCTCTCGGTTCTGGCGACCGTTTCGCTTGTCGTCCTTGTGTCGACTCTATTCTGGAGGGGGTTGCAGACCGAAGACCTGGAGGCGGGGGACTTCCGGGTATTCGTGGCGCTTGCGCACGAGGAGGATCGTGTTGGTCGTCTCGCGGAACGGATCGAGCGAGAAGGCCGCCGACCGAATCGCCTCGACCTGAAAGAAGCGATGGAGATTCAACAGGGACGCGCTTTCCAGAAAGGGCGCTGAGCGGTTGAGGCAGCGCGCTTCTTCGGAGGACGGGGAAGACGTGACCGAGGAGGTGGTCCAGGAGCGCCGGGACCGTTGGGAAGCTCGGCGCCGAGCCAGAAACGAACAGCTTGAAGCGCGCAGAAAGCGATTCAAGGAAATGGCTGAAGTACAGGCCGAATAGGCCGGTTCAGCAGGAGGGTTGAGGTCGCCCCCGTCTCCGCGATCTCAGCCGCCCCCGCTTGCGTCAGCCGCTCTTTTACGGCCATAGGGGTCCGGGTGCTGGTGTTTCGGGATGCACTGCCCAGTGGCCCTTCTCGTAGCTCTTACGGCACGGTCGATCAGGAACGAGCCCATCACCACACTCAGTCCCCCCATGCCGCTGCGCCCCAGCTCGTGCTGGATGCCCAGGTCCACGCGCGGCCCCTTGCATGGGGGCGGGACTTCCGCGCTCCCCTTCGGAGTGGAGGCGCACCCGGCCATAACCACGGCTGCGAGCCCAATCGCGGCGATCCGCGACATTCCCAAACCAAGACTTGCCATAATGGTATTCTCCCGTTACCATTGAACCGGCTTGTACATTACACGAAGGAATCGCGGTGTTCCAGAAACATAAGCGCGCCGCTGCGGCGGCATTGATGGCGGCTCTGGCCGTTGGGTTCTCGGGGCCGCTCCATGCTGGAGACGGGTTGATGTCTCACGGTGAAGGTGAGTGGGCGGAGCTTTCCTTCGAGGAGCACTTGCTGAAGGCCACGATCCAGGGTGCCTCTCGCGGGCCTGCGGGTCCGGAAATGCAGGCGATGTTCGAGCAGACCACGGGTTCGAGCGAGCCGGTGGAGCTGCGGGCCGAACGGCAGAACATGATCGACGGCAAGCCTGGCTGCGCCGTTGTGTTCCTGTATTTCGTGCAGGAAGAGGTGGAGGTTGTCGATGAAGACGGACGCCCAGCCGGGACGAGGCCGTTCGAGGTTCGCTACCACTTTGAGCGCTGTGCGGACGGCACGATTCCGGAGTACCGGGGCGCCCGTTAGCGTTCACACGGAAACAATCTCGCATATCCGAACAAAACAATGTACTTCTAGGGTATCCTTGTGGGGCAGACAGTAATGCAGGCGAAACACCCTTTGCATCACCAGATCATCCGGGTACTGAGCGCGCGCAAGAGTCCGGCTCTGGTTCATTCCATCGCGAGTGAGGTG
>NZ_KB898024.1:0-2101 GCF_000377325.1 Thioalkalivibrio sp. ALgr3
GCGCTCATCAGCGCGACCCCCGCGCTGGTCAAGGCCAGGGTATCGAGAGGTCCGCCGAGCTTGGATCGAGAGTTCATGGGCGCTCCAAAACAGGAAGGATCTTCATGTAACTGCTGAACAGCATTGTACAACGTAGTGCGGAAAATTACAGCAGACGCGCTCCCTCGTGGTGGGTTTTTTCTGTCCGGCAATCCCTGTTGCAGCCGGATTCCCCGGCTTTAACCCGAAGCGATCCATCCCGGATTCGCAATGAGAAGGAGAAAAGATATGCAGCAGACCCGAGAAATGACCCCCGACTTCATGGCCGCCTTCGCGAAAGCGCAGGGTGAAATGGAGAACGCGGTCAAAAATGCGGAGAACGCCCACCTGAAGAACAAGTACGCCGATCTCTCGTCGGTCCTTCAGGCGATTCGCCCGGTGCTGTCCCGTCACGGCCTGTTCATCTCGCAGTGGATCGAAACCCTGCCGGGAAGCGTGGACAACGAATCCGGAGAGGTGATCCAGGGTGGCGACTATCTGCGGACGATCCTGGGGCACGCCTCGGGCGGGTACATCGAGTCGATGGTCCTGCTTCGCGTTCCCACCGGGAACGGGAAGACGCCCGGCCCGCAGTTGTTCGGCTCGGTGGTGACCTACATGCGTCGCTATCAGGCGCTCGCAGTCGCCGGGATCGCGGCCGACGACGACGATGGCGCCAGCGCCTCGGCGGTCGTGGCTGCGGAGTCCGCTCAGCCGCCGATCAGCCCCGAAGCGAAGGAGCCGCCGGAAGAACTCGTCCAGCGGATCAAGGCCATCGACACCAAGACCAAGGCGGATACCGCCCGTCAGTGGTTGACCTCGGCCGACACCGGGATCTCCGAAGATGCCCGGAAGAAAGCCCTCGCGCTTCTGAATGAGCAGGAGAAGAAGATCGCCAACCAGGGCGGTCAGCAGAGTGCCGTTGCCTGATTCCAGGTAGCGGGACTTCGACCACACCCCACCCTCGGCTTTGCCTTGGGTGGGTTTTTTTTGTCCGCCAATCCCCTTGCGATCACAGGCATGTCGCCTCGTGACGCTTGAACTCAAGTAAGGAGAAGCAAAATGGCTAACCGTGGTCTGAACAAAGTGCAACTCATCGGAAACCTGGGCAACGATCCGGAAACGCGCGAGACGCCGAACGGCGTCAAGATCGCGAATATCTCTATCGCGACTTCCGAGCGCTGGAAGGATGCTCAGTCTGGCGAGGTCAAAGAGAAGACCGAGTGGCACCGCTGCGTTGCCTTCAACAAAACCGCCGAGATCATTGGTCAGTATGTGACCAAAGGCTCGCAGGTTTACGTCGAAGGCAAGCTCCAGACGCGCAAGTGGCAGGACTCCGAGGGGAATGATCGCTACACGACCGAAATCGTCGTGAACGATCTCCAGATGCTCGGTGGTGGTTCCCGCAACGGTTCCTCCAACGGCAATCAGGCTTCCGAGCCTGCCCCGGCCACTGAAGGCGCCCCCGCCCCCGCCGACGACCCTGACATTCCGTTCTGATTAACGCGGAATTGCAGTACCCCGCCCACCCTTGGCTCTGCCTTGGGTGGGTTTTTTTATGCCCGCAATCCCCAGGGAAGCAGGCCATCCCGGCCCTGCATACCTGAAGGAGAAACATCATGTCGGCAACCGTGATCTACACCAAGCTCGGGGAGCGTAAGGGCAAAAAGCGCCTGTGGCTCGAAGGGCGCCGCCTTGCGCGTGCGGGGATCGCCCCCGGCCAGCACTTTGAGCTGTCTCACGTCGAGCAGAGTGGGAAAGCCGGTAAGGGCCTCGTAATGCGCTTCGTGGATACCGGCGAGCGCAAGGTCTCCCGCCGCAAGCGGGGGGGCGAGGAGCTTCCGGTGATCGACGTGAGTGGCGAGGAACTGGTCCGCACGTTCGGCACGGCCGAGCGCGTGCGGGTCGTGATCCGTCCTGGCTGCATCGAGGTCACCGTTCATCACCATGACCGGGCCTCGGCCGAGCGGTCGAGTCGTCTGATCGAGCGTCTGAAGGCTCGCCAACCCCTCCGCATTGGATCGCTGGCCCACGGGGGCGGCATCCTGGACCATGCCCTTCACCGGGGGCTGGAAGCGGCGGG
>NZ_KB898025.1:0-1986 GCF_000377325.1 Thioalkalivibrio sp. ALgr3
CCTGCCGATGAAACCGGCTGACCAGGCCCTTTGCCTCGCCGTCCTGCGCGGCGTGGTGGAAGACCGAGACCCCGGCCAGTTTCTTGGGTCCACCATCGGGCTTTGCGCCTACATGGAGGCCCTGTGCGAGCGGGGGTGGATGCAGGGTGATCCGGCCCGCCCCTGGGAATGGCGGCCGACGCGAAGCGGCCTGCGGATCTATGTCACCACGGGCCTCGATGGATTTCCGAAGGGCCGGTGGTATTTCTACACCCGGTTCTATGAGCGGGCGGTTGAGGGGATCGGTTCGGGTCGATCCTCGATGGAGAATCGGCCGTGAGGCCAGGCACTGCGTTCTATCCCAACAGGAGAGAGTAATGCGAAACGACTGTACGGCCTGCCGCCTGAGCGAGTGCCGGACGCAGATGGTGGAGCCGGACGGCGCCACGGATTCGATCCTCGCCGTGGGCGAGGCCCCCGGTGCGGATGAAGACGAGCGCGGGGTCGGGTTCATCGGGTCCGCCGGTCGGACGCTGGAGCGCGAGATCGAGGCCATCACCGGCCTTCCCCGCGAGGGCTGGGCGCGAACCAACATCGTGCGCTGCCGTCCGCCCAACAACCGCAAGCCCTTCGCAGACGAAGTGCGCGCCTGCACCGAGCGGCTGGAGGAGGCCATCGAGCGGCAGAACCCCCGCGTGATCCTCGCGGTGGGAGAAAGCGCCGGGCGCGTTCTGTGCGGCGTTCGGCTTCGCTCGGGGGCGTATCTGCCGCAAGTGGCCGGGATGATCGCTGAGGCGCAGCAGCGGGGCAGTCAGGCGCTCCCGCTGTACGAGGGGCGCCGGGTGATCCCGATGCCGCACACCTCGGGGCTGGCGTGGAACCGGACGTACCGGACCACCGAGGGCAACCGCCGGATCGCTGAGCTGGGCCGAGATGCCATCCGGCTCGCGGCGCAGTGCTTTCCGATCAAGGCGCCGAATCAAGAAACGGTCAAGTAAAATCGGATCGAAAAATCAGCGGCTTGCATGGCGGAAAATCCGCATGACCATGATCCGATCAAGAAACCAGCGCAGGAGCGTAGGCAATGAAACGAACTGACGAGAAAAAGGAAGCCCTGGTCTATGCTTACGGCTGCGGCGAGGTTCCTTTGTGGAGTCCGGCGATCAGGGAGGAGGTCCGAAAGCAGAGGGCATTCTGGGATGCCCTGGTGGATATGGACCGCGAGCTGGATCGCGAGCTGGACGATCGGATGAAGGCCGATGATCCGGCTTACGCAGCGGCGGTTGAATACCTGAAGAAAAAGGCTGAGGAGCTTCGCGAGGCGCGGACTGCGCGCGATGAAGCCCGAGCCGCAAGTCGCTCCCGGAAGGTAGACCCCGCGCTGGATAAAGCGCTGCGGGAAGCCGCGTCGGCTCGGGATTCGGCGCGTCGCGAAGTCTGGCGACTGGCGGCTGCATGGCGGAAAGCGAACAAGGAAGCGATCAGGGAACATCAGGCCCGTCGCAAGGAAGAGATCAAGCGCCTGCGCTCGGCTTCCGGCCTGTTCTGGGCGAATTACAACCGGGTCGTGGATGACTACGAAGCGGGGCGGAAGACGGCGATGAAGAAGGGCCGCCGGATGCGTCATTTCAACCCGGATCGGGAGGATGGGGTGCTGACGGTCCAGATTCAGCGCACGGCTTCCGGCCTGGGTGCATCCCCGGAGGAGGTGCATCGAGGCGACTGCTCGATGATCCACGTCGAGGCACCCCCCGTGGGGGTCGAGTTCCTGGGTGCGTCGGCCCGGCGCCGAGAGGGCCGGGTAATGGCCCGGATTCGGGTGGATGCAGACGGGAACCAGGTGAAGTTCCCGGTCGTGATGCACCGGCCCATGCCGACCAATGCTCGGGTCAAGGCTGTGCAACTGGTGTGGAAGCGGGAAGGGGAAACCGTTAAGGCCAAGCTCTGCTTCACGGTGTCGAAGGCGAAAGAGGACACTCAACGTGAAGCCACGTCTGCGGCGGGCGG
>NZ_KB898026.1:0-1839 GCF_000377325.1 Thioalkalivibrio sp. ALgr3
GACGTTCATCGACGGCGTCGAGCAGACCGAACCGACCAACGACGAGGCATCCTCCATCACCGACCGGAGCGCCGCCTGAACCAGCGATCGCTCATACACCAGACTTGACCATAACTCGGCAAGGAGTTCGGGAACGCCTTTGTCCGCATTCCCCTCGTGAAATCGGCCAACATCATCCACGGGAATGCGTTGCGTATGGACTGGAGCGAGGTGGTGCCCCCCTCCTCGCAGACCTACGTTTTCGGTAACCCTCCCTTCAACGGCAGCAAGACCCTTTCTGCGAAACAGACCGAAGACCGTAACCACGCCTGCCAGGAGGTGAAGGGCCATGGTGACCTCGATTTCGTGAGCGGCTGGTATGTGAAGGCCATCAACTACATTCAGGGCACCACAACCCGGTGCGCGCTGGTATCCACCAACTCGATCACCCAGGGCGAGCAGGTCGGCGTGCTGTTCCGCTATCTCCTGGATCGGGGCCTCAAGATCCAGTTCGCGCACCGGACATTCCGGTGGCGAAACGAAGCTCGGGGAGTGGCGGCGGTCCACTGCGTCATCATCGGTTTCGGGCTTCAGGATGTCCCGAAAAAGCGTCTGTTCGAGTACGGAGACCCGACCGGAGAACCTATGGAGGTCGAGGTTGAGAACATCAACCCGTACCTGGTGGATGGCCCGGACGTACTTCTCGCTTCACGGAACAAGCCGCTGTGCCCGGCCCCGACCATCCGAACCGGGAACAAGCCGATTGACGGAGGCTTCTACCTGTTCACACCCGAGGAGAAGGTGGAGTTCCTTGCCAAGGAACCGCAGGCGGAGCCCTATTTCCGGCGCTGGATCGGTTCTCAGGAGTTCATCAATGGAATCGAGCGCTGGGTTCTGTGGTTGGGCGACTGCTCGCCCGCCGAGCTGAAGAGGCTCCCGCACGCGCTGAAGCTGGTCGAAGCGGTGCGCCAGTACCGGCTGGGCGAGGGACCGAACAAGAAGGGGAACATGCCGAAAAAGCAGCCCCCCGCGTCCACTCAGGCGCTCGCCAAGAAACCCACGCGCTTTCACATCGAGAGCATTCCCGAGGGTCGATACCTCGTGCTGCCGGAGGTGTCGTCAGAAAGGCGCCCCTACATCCCGTTCGGCTACCTGGACGAGCAGACCTATCCCAGCAATCTCGTGAAGGTCGCCTTTGACGCTGAACCCTACCACTTCGGCGTTCTCTGCTCGTACATGCACATGGCCTGGGTTCGAGCCGTCTGCGGGCGGATGAAGAGCGACTACCGATATTCGGTGCAGATCGTCTACAACAACTTCCCGTGGCCGACGCCCACCGACGCCCAGCGTCGGAAGATCGAGAGCACGGCGCAGGGCATCCTCGACGCGCGGAGCAACCATCCTGACTCCACGCTGGCCGACCTCTACGACCCGCTGACCATGCCGGACGATCTGCGCAAGGCGCATGAGGCCAATGATCGGGCCGTCGATCAGGCGTATGGCCGCCGGAGTTTCCGAGTGGAAGCGGAGCGGGTGGGCTATCTCTTCGAGCGCTACATCGAGGCCATCGGTCAGTAACCCGGCCTCGCCGGGGCCGCTGATCCCCTGCTCACCATTCGTTTGCAGCGGTCCACGGGTAGGGGCGTTGGCCCGTGAGGAGCCGGTTCAGGAGGCCAGTGCGGGGGGGGCGAGGGTATGCCCTCCGTGTCCACGGTGCGTACTGAGCAGGAGTTTTTGGGAGGGGGTTTTTTGGACGCACCCCCTTTTTTTGGCGGATGAAGCCCGTGAGAAATCACATAAGTTATTGAAAAGATGGTGGGCCCGGTCGGACTCGAACCGACGACCAAAGGATTATGAGTC
>NZ_KB898027.1:0-1825 GCF_000377325.1 Thioalkalivibrio sp. ALgr3
CCCGCCGCGCCTGGGTGCTCCGGCAGTCCGCTCTCGATGAGAGCGCCCGAAAGGACGACACGCTTGCGCGTTCCGTTCTGGGTGACAACATCATCGACCGGGCTGAGAAGATCCTGGAAGCCCTGCCCACGATGGGTCTGGACTTTCAGGCAACGGCGGAGTCCGTTGCGGTCGCAGAGCAGATCATCGACCTCATTCGTGAGGCCGAGGAGACGCACAACGACCGATCCGGAGCGGAGCAGGATCAGCCCGATGCCGGTGCCGATGAGGGCTCGGACTCGGGTGGCAGTTCGGACTCCGAGGAAGAAGACGCCCCCGAGAAGGCGGGCGGTCAGGGTCAGCGGAATCCCTCAAAGAGCGAGGAGCCGTGGGCCAACGAGCCTTTGCCCGATACCGACCTGGGCGACCTTCTGGAGAACGACGGTCACCTTGAGGCAGGACCGGGCAGGGGGCGCAGCTCTGCGGGGCAGACGTTCTCGTTCGCGAGCCGATCCCGGCTGGTCGCCTACCCTGAGCACATGCGGCAGGAGATCGCGCAGGAGGCATCCGCTCTTGCCGGAGGTATTCGGCGGAGTCTGCGGGCGCTTCTGGAGGGGCAGGACCGAAACCGGCGCGATCCGCGTCGGCAAGGTCGCCTCGACACCCGCTCTCTGGCGTCCGTGATGACCGGGAACCGCCGGGCCTTCTATCGCGAGGAGTTCGCCCGTGCCCAGAGTTCGGCCGTCCACATTCTTCTGGATGTCTCCGGAAGCATGATGGCCGTAGAATCCGCACGCGGCTACTCGCTGATGAGGGAATCCCTCATTGCGACCCACGCGATGATGGAAGCCCTGGAGCCTCTGTCGAAGGTGCGCTCTGCGGTTTCGGTGTTCCCGAATGAAAGCCAGAACGAGGTCTGGTGCCCCGTGCCCTTCTCCGAGACCTTCTCGGGGGTTAAGAGGAAGCAGGCTTCGAGTCTGTATCCGGCCGGAGGTGGCACCTCGACGCCGATGTTCCAGTCATTACGGGCTGTCGCGGGGAATCTCCTTGCTCAACCCGAGGAGCGGAAGATCGCCATTGTCGTTACCGATGGTGCCCCCGACTTCACCGGAGAAACACCTTCAAAGGTGGTCGATGATGTCCGCAACTGTGGCGTCTCGGTCTTTGGCGTCGGTCTGGGCGTTGACCTCTCCAACGTATTCGGGGAGCAGTACGTTTCCGTCGAGAAACTGGAAGCCCTGTCGGGCGAGCTGAAGAAAGCAGCGCGGAACCTTCTGCGCTGATCCACGACCCACCCTGGCTTTGCCAGCGGTGGGTTTTTTTCTGCCTGCAATCCGTGTGTGAAGCCGTGCCATCCCGGCCCGGCACCAACCACGGAGGTATTGCCTATGAAGCAGCTCGCCCGACGCCTGGGGCTCCGTGTTGCGGGAGCCATGACGCGGAAGCAGCTCAAGCGGCTATTCCGCCCGCTGCCGCAGGCAGCGTTGGCCGCAACCGTGTTCCTGTTCGGGAAGATGGTCTACGAGGGGGCCTTTGATCCCCTCGCCCTGTTGCTGTCTGTCCTCGCCGTCTTCGTGCTGCAAGTCCTTTTCTACGAGGACGAGGATTGATCCGCAGAGTGCTAGAATCGAGAGAGGAAGAAACGATGAACGTCGCTATGAGCAACCTGTCCCTCGCCATCGCCGTGTCCACTGTGGTCGTCGTCGCGGCCTATTTCGCGCTGATGCGGCTCGGCAAGTGGGCTGAGCGAAAACACGAGAAGCTGAAGCACCATCACTGAAGGCAGCGACCCGAACCGGGGGCGCACTGACGGAACCCAGCCCGCCCAGGCTTTGCCTGCGGCGGG
>NZ_KB898028.1:0-1727 GCF_000377325.1 Thioalkalivibrio sp. ALgr3
GATGATTTTTACGGGTCGGCTTTTCACATTCATGCTGTTTCTCCTTCGCAGTGCAGGGCCGAAATGGCCTGCTTCGAGAAGGAATTGGCGGCACAAAAAAACCCACCGCTGGCAGAGCCAGGGTGGGTGTTGATCTTCGGCAGATCCGGAGGATCTGTTCAAGCGCTATTCCAGAGGTCGATGGTCTCCGGCAGCCGGGGCTCCACCCGGTTGCACTCCATCCCCGTGATCCGGTGAGGGATGTACATGTCCTCGCCCAGTTCATCGGCCGCGAACTGGGCCGCAGGCAGCCAGTCCGCGCGGGAGCCCGATGAGGCGATGTCCATGCAACCCGGTGCTCGGGTATAGACCAGCACGAGAACCACGCACACGAAGAAGTCGTAGGGCTTCCCGGAGGTGTCGCAGAACTCGAAACGACCGTCCCCAATGTCGGGCACCAGCGAGAAGGTTTCCCCGTCGAGGCCCATCCGGCCGGTCCCGTTGAACCGGATTTCACTGTCCGAGAACCGAGGTGGCTCATTCAGGGCGCCATGGTCGAGACCGAGCCGCAGGGGCTCGTCGTCGAAGCATCCCCCGGCCGTGTTCGAGTGCTCGGGCAGCCGGGCCGCGAGATACCGGGCGTCCCGGATGATCCGGCGCCAGTTCCGCGTCGGGATGGCGATGTTGCGCGTGAAGTAGTGGGTGTAACCGTTTCCCATGATCTTCTCCTTGCGATGCCGCTCCGGAATGGAGGGCTTCGCATGGGGGTTGAGCCCACAAAAAAACCCGCCCAGGCAAAGCCGGGGCGGGTGTGGTCTTCACGCGGCAAATGCCGCTTCCTGAGTCGGATCACCCCGGAGTGCCGCAAACGACTGCCCCAGATGCTGCCCCACGGCCTCGAAGGCCGCATGGGCAACGGATTGCCCAAGGATTTCGTGCGCGCGGGTGGCGGAGAGCCCGGCAATCAGGGACTCGGGGACCGCCTTCACGCGAGCATGTTCCACAGGCGTCAGCAGGCGCGAGCGCCCCGGATCGGCCGGGTGACGGATGAAGGGTTCCGTCGAGCGTGCTTTCGCGTAGCCCCTGCCGATTGTGCCCAGGGAAGTTTCGGAGCCGTCGAGGAGCTGGCGACGGAAGCCCTTTCCTGCTTCCTTGTCGCGAGCCTCTTTGTCCGAGAGGTAGCTGTACTCCTTCCACATGGGATCGTCGGGGCCGATGTCCTCCAGGACATCCTGGATGCACGACTCCCGTTCCCGGATGGAACGCAGACCCTCGAACGCGAAAGGCACCTGGCGATCCGCTGCAACCAAGCAGAACCGATTGCGACGTTCCAGCGCGCCCAGCTCGTGCCCATCCAGCACCGCCTCGTGCAGCTCGTAATCCAGACTGCTCAAGACCGAGCGGATCACGGTCATGCTGGTTGTCGTGCCGTACTGCGGCACGTTCTCCAGCAGGACCACGGAGGGCCGCAAGGTCTGGATCGCCGCGATGAAGGCGACGAACAGAGGCCCGGCAGTTTCATGTTCCTCCGCCTTTGCCAGACCGTTTTTCGCACGGCCCGAGAGAGAGGCGCCCGTGCAGGGCAGGCCCGCCGCGAGGATGTCGATGGCCGGTAGCTTGCGCCATTCCACATCCTGCATTGGGGCCTCAATCGCGATGGCGTCCTTGTGCCAGATCGGATTGTTCGCCAGTGAAGCCTCCAGGTAATCGCCATCCGCCTCATTGGCGAAAGCCAGCTCGACGGGAAC
>NZ_KB898029.1:0-1720 GCF_000377325.1 Thioalkalivibrio sp. ALgr3
AAAGCTCCGGCGTTTGCGTGCCATGGCTGTTCTCCTCGTAACAGGGGGTTATCGTCCCACCTAACGAGGTGTCCACGAAAATTAGGCCAGCTCAGTTCGCGGCCGAGGCCGCTCCTGCAGGGTGGCGGTCGGTGTAGGAGGCCAGCCCTCTGGCCGATGGGGCTGTGCGGGTCGCGGCCGAGGCCGCTCCTACAACCTGATCCGGTGCCAGGTTCGGGCCGATCGGCCAGGGGGGCCGGCCTCCACTGGGGAGGGGGGTTGCGCGGTGTCGGCCTGCACGGGGCGGGGTGTTTGGCTTAAACTGCGCGGTTTCCACTACTACTGGTCGACGGCTTAACCCATGCTGGATATCCGCAGTCTGCGTCAGGATCTGGACGCCACCGAGGCCGCGCTGGCGCGGCGCGGTTTTACCCTGGACCGTGAGCGGTTCGAGCGCCTGGAGGCGCGCCGCAAGGAGCTGCAGGTGCGCACGCAGGAGCTGCAGGCGGAGCGCAACACGCGGTCGAAGGCGATCGGGCAGGCGAAGGCGCGGGGCGAGGACATCGAGCCGCTGAAGGCGGAGGTCTCGCGCATCGGCGACGAGCTGAAGGGCTGCGAGGACGAGCTGGAGGGCATTCAGGCCGAGCTGCACGATCTGCTGCTGCATGTGCCCAACCTCCCGCAGGCGGGCGTGCCCGAGGGCCTGGACGAGTCCGCGAACGAAGAGGTGCGCCGCTGGGGCGAGCCGACCCGCTTCGATTTCGACTGCCGCGATCATATCCAGCTGGGCGAGCCGGGGGCGCGCCTGGACTTCGAGGGGGCGGCCCGGGTGGCGGGTGCGCGCTTTGTGGTGATGCGCGGCGAGATGGCACGGCTGCACCGCGCGCTGACGCAGTTCATGCTGGACCTGCATACCCGCGAGCATGGTTACGAGGAGACCTACGTCCCGTACCTGGCCAACCCGGAGACGCTGGTGGGCACCGGGCAGCTGCCCAAGTTCGACGATGACCTGTTTTCGGTGGACTGCGAGCAGAAGTTCCGGCTGATCCCGACGGCGGAGGTGCCGCTGACCAACCTGGTGCGCGAGCAGATCCTGGAGGCGGAGGAGCTGCCGCTGAAGATGGTGGCGCACACGCCCTGTTTCCGCTCGGAGGCGGGAAGCTACGGCCGCGACGTGCGCGGCCTGATCCGCCAGCACCAGTTCGAGAAGGTGGAGCTGGTACAGGTGGTCCGGCCGGAGGAGTCGGATGCGGCTCTGGAAGGCCTGCTGGGTGATGCCGAGAAAGTCCTGCAGGCGCTGGAGATCCCCTACCGGGTGATGCTGCTGTCAGCCGGGGACATGGGGTTTTCCGCCGCGCGTACCTACGACCTGGAGGTCTGGCTGCCGGGGCAGCAGGCCTACCGCGAAATCTCGTCCTGTTCGAACTTCGAGGCATTCCAGGCGCGGCGCATGCAGGCGCGGTTCCGCCCGAAGGCGGGCGAGCGCCCGGAGCTGCTGCATACGCTGAACGGTTCCGGCGTGGCGGTGGGTCGCGCGCTGGTGGCGCTGCTGGAGAATCATCAGCAGGCCGACGGCTCCGTGCGCATCCCCGAGCGGCTGCGGCCGTGGCTGGGCGGCACCGAGGTGATCGAACCGCCGACGGCCCCGTAGGAGATTCTATGTCTGCGTGCAAGGGTTCGGGGGTCGGTAGTCGGTCTGGTTTTTCATGAGGGCGAAGGCGACGCGGGCGAGTTTGCGAGC
>NZ_KB898030.1:0-1703 GCF_000377325.1 Thioalkalivibrio sp. ALgr3
CCCCGCCGTTCCGATCCAGAACCAGAGCGTTCCCTTCCAGGACCGGATTGAGCGCGGCGAAGACCGCCGGGTTGAGGATGTCGGCCTCATCGAGAATGAAGATCGCACCCTCCTTCATGGCGAGCGCGAGTGGGCCGTACTGAAACCCCGTCTCGGGGCCTTCACCGCTCTCGGACGTTTCGAGGGACTTGTCCCCAACCAGATCAGCCAGCTCCATCCGCTCGGTAGCGTTGACCCGCCGAACGGGCCAGTTCAGCCGCGCGGCGGCCTGCTCGATCATCGAGGTTTTCCCGCAGCCGGTCGGGCCGTGGATGTAGAACCCGTCACCGTCCGGTTGCGATACCCAGGCGAGGAAATCCCGCAGGGCATCGGTATCGAAGACATGGTGGGGGCTGTACTCGGGGACCAGCTCGGCCAGTTCGTGATTCGGGGCAAACCCCGGAAACTGGCCGCCGGGAAGACCGAAAACGGTCAGGTCGATCATCTGCTCTTGCATCGTGGTATCTCCTTCGGAATGCAGGACCGGGATGGCCTGCTTCTCCGAGGAGTTGAGGGCACAAAAAAACCCGCCACAGGCAACGCCTGGGCGGGCGGTTGGTGGTCATCGACCTCGGCTAGAAGGTGACATAGACGCTGGCTCCAGCGTCGTTCCTCTTCTTCGGAGCGGGCGGCGTCACCGGGACATCCGAATCGGTCTCGGTGCCAGGTTCGGTGTCGCCGTCTTCGCTGTCGTCCTCGTCCGTTTCGACGGTGGGGGTGGAACCGGGAATGTTGCTCCCGACCATCTGGAGCGGGAAGAACTGCTGACGGGAAAGGAGACCTTCCCCGAGCTTCTGCATCTTCTCCTCATCGGAGAGAACAACCAGCATCGACACGATCTCACCGAGATTCTGCCCGGTGATGTCGCCCTTCTCGGGCATACGGCTCAGCACATCATCCAGCTCCATCACGATAGGCGGAACCCGCTTATCCACGAACTCCAGTCCCGAGAGCTTGTCCCGCAGGCTCGTGATCGAACCCCGGATCAACCGCTGAGTGACGCGAGGTTCATCGCGGTTACGGGAGCCCTCAATGAAGTCGTCGTAGATGCGCTCGGCCGCCTGCGAGACCTCCCGGAAGACCGATCCGCCCATGCCTTCGGCGTGGCGGGTCAGGTTGTCCGGTTCATCATCGGAGGGCTGGATGTCGAACACCCCGTAGTCGAACCCGAAGCGATTGCGAAGCGTGTTCGCGCTCGGGACACCCCGGCGGATGGCGTCCTCCATTTCCGGAGTACACCAGTCCTGATCGACCCACTCATCGACCTCCTTGGTCAAGCGCTGCACGAAATCCTCCACGAAGTCGTTGAACTCGGTCTGCATTGCAGACAGGTCCGACAGGAGATCGGGGAGGGCTCCCTTCGGGACAGCGTACCCGCCCAGAAAGCGAGTGCCGACCTTCAGGCAGCGATCCCGAGCACGACGCCGAAGCGTCAGGCCGGGGTTCAGGGCCTCCGGCTTCACGAGCATCTTCCGGCCGCGCGTAAACGCCTTCTCCGGAAGCGTGACGCCAAGCTCGCCCTGCTTCATGGTGACACCACCGGACCAGGTGGAAATGTCGAGGGTGACAACCGAGATTGCTTCAGTGACCGTTACCGAGTTGGTGGAATGGCTCATGGCTCTTCTCCTTCGCTGTGCCCCACCGGAATTGGCGGGCTTCTTCCA
>NZ_KB898031.1:0-1396 GCF_000377325.1 Thioalkalivibrio sp. ALgr3
CGCTGATCTCAAAGGCGAGTTTGCCGATCATCGTGTCCTCCTTTTCCTTCATCATGCAGGGGCGATATGCCTGCTTCGTGGAGGAGTTGAGGGCACAAAAAAACCCGCCACAGGCAAAGCCTGGGCGGGCGACTGGACCTACTTGGCGAATCGCTCACCGCGCATAAACGCGACGAACTGCGTGGCCTTCTTCTTCGTGGCGAATCCAGCGTGGGATCGGCCGTCCGCGTACACCATGTACCGGGGTCCGTTGCCACCTTCCTGCCGAATGGTGAACACCGGGAGGTGGTAGTCGGGGTGGCGGTAAAGCTCCCTGCGAGACTCGATCTCGATGACCCGAACAACGTGGCGCGTCAGGATCGCGCCGCCCCCGTGAGAGCGGCGGTTGGCGATCAGAATGGGCGTTTTCAGGGGACCGAGAGACCGGCTGACGGTCCCTGTTACGTCCCACTCCTCAAGCCAGTCGCGGCCCGTGGCGCTGTCCCCGAAGAACAGGCGGACCCGGACGCCTCGCCTGCGAGCCAATTCGAGCGCGGACTTCACGCCGTCCGGTGTGCCGGGCTCGAACCACGTCCCGAGATCATGGTTCCGCGCCTTATCGACTAGCGCCTGGTACTCCATGTACTGCTCGATGGTGCCCCGCTCCTCCGGTCGAGGGGCGGGCTCACCGAGGGCGCTCGCCAGAGCGCAGGCACGCTCGTAGCAGACATCAAACCCGAGGCAGGAATAGCCGGGACCGGCCGGGATCACGAAAAGACGCTGGGAATCATTGGTGGTTACGCTCATGGGTATCTCCTTCGGAGTGCAGGACCGGGATGGCCTGCTTCTCCGGGGAGTTGCACCCACAAAAAAACCCACCGCTGGCAGCGCCAGGGTGGGCAGGTAAGGTCGTTACGCGGCGTAGGCTGCCTTCCGGGACTCGATCGCTTCCAGCATCGTGTCCGTGTCGGAGAAGGTTTCGAGCGTCAGGTCACCATCAACGTAGGTCAGGATGGATTGCGCCTGGAGCGCGACCCATACACGCCGAGAAAGCGCGTCTCGCCAGTTGAAGACCTCGATGAACTCGGAACCCGCGTTGCGCAACCTGTCCTCGATTGCGTCCGGGTTCAAGCCCACAGGGCCTCGGAAGACATCGGGGGCGTATTCACGGAGCCGGTATTCACGGATCAGGTCCATCGTCTTCATACCCGGTCCTCCACGGCCATAACCTGAGCAAACGGCCCATGACGGTCTTCCCGGCGCTCGATGTACACCGCGAGCACGTTGGGCGGCGCCAGGGTCGAATGACCGACATAGGCTTTCTGGCCGCCTTTCCACTCATACTTGCACCGATCCAGCGGCCGAGCCCCGAGTCGTTCCGGGTTGTCGCTCAGCAGACGGCGCGCGGCATGGCGGG
>NZ_KB898032.1:0-1324 GCF_000377325.1 Thioalkalivibrio sp. ALgr3
CCCCCTGCCGCTACTGGATGCCGAACCGATGGATCTGCCGCTGTGCATCGAGGATGACTCCGGCGTGGACCCATCCGAACCGGCCTCCGAACCAGCCGGGCCGAAGGCCAAGACCGAAACCGAAAAAGGCACGAAGAAAGCACGGAAGCCGGAAGGAAGCCGTCTGCCTGACGACTGGACGTTGCCCCCGGATTGGCACACCTGGGCAGCGGAAGAAGCGCAGAAGAAAGGGGTACCGCTGACGCCTGTGGAGATCGAGGAGATCGCAGAGGTGTTCGCGGATTATTGGCGCGGCAAGCCGGGCAAAGAAGCCCGGAAGCGTGACTGGCTGGCGACGTGGCGGAACTGGGTGCGTCGCGATCTGGATTGGAAGAAGGAACGGGCGAGCCGGTTCGGCGGTGCGGGTGCCTCAGCGAACCGTAACAGTGCCGTGAGAACGGCGGAGCAAATGGCCGAGCAGCAGAACAACGAGCCGGACGACCTCCGTGCAGCGGTGTTCGGGCGGACGTGAAGTAGGCGACAGGAGAAGACCATGCTGAAGCAGATCGGAAGTTCGCTGGCGATCGAGCGAGAAATGCGCGAGTGCCCGGAGCACGGAGAGTACGAAGCCATGAGGTTCCCGGGAAAACCGTGGAGCCAGTGCCCGCACTGCATGGAGCAAGACAAGGCTCGGGAGGCGGCGGAAGAAACGCGCGCGATGGAGCGCGACCGCTCCACCCGGAAAGCCAGTCAGGCGCAGGGCGAATCTGAGGTGCCGCGCCGGTTCCGGCATGTGCGTCTGGAGTCTTTCGAGCCGCGAAACAGCGAGCAGAAACAGGCGCACCGGCTGGTGCAGCAGCTCGTGACCGCGCTGCGCTCGAATCCCGACGGCGCGCGCAACATCGTCTTCCTCGGGGCCATCGGTGGCGGCAAGACGCACTTGGCCTGGGGCGCCGTCAATTCCGTGAACGAGTCGGGCGGTCAGGCGGTGTACATGAAGACGCCGAAGCTGATGATGCGCCTGAAGTCGTCCTACTCGGCGGATTCCTCTGTCCGGCCGGAAGACATCCTCGGTGCCCTGGTGGCGGCCGATCTGCTCGTTCTGGACGAGATCGGCTTCCATTCCGACAGCGATTCGGAGCGCAAGACGCTGGCCTACATTCTCGACGAGCGGTGGGCTCAGATGCGGCCGACGATGGTGGTGTCGAACCTCTCCCTCAAGGAGCTGACCGTCGCCCTTGGTGGGCAGGCGAGCATGAGCCGCCTGTTTTCAGAGTCCGACGCGATTGTGTTCAAGGGCGAAGACCAGCGAGGCAACGCGCCGACTGCCCCGGTGGTGCAGGAG
>NZ_KB898033.1:0-1311 GCF_000377325.1 Thioalkalivibrio sp. ALgr3
CACGGGGATCGCAGGCGTCTCGGTCCCCGCTCGGCGCAGAGCGAGTCGCTTTCTCGTTCTTCTTCGGTGGGGCGGGGCTTGGGCTTGGCTTCTCGCCCGGTGCGGTCGTCTCGGGGGTGGCGGCGTCTTCCGCGCCTGTTTCGGGAGCGATCTCCAATGCGCTGTCGATCAGCTCGGGGATCGGGGGTGTCTGCCGCGATTTGTGGAATGCCACGGATGCGATACACCTCCCGTCACGGATAGGCTCGTAGGTCACCCGCATGTCCGACATCGCGTTGATCTCCTTCACTGAAGGCTCAATGATCCTCCGGCGAAAGTCCTTCCAAACCGGGTACTTATCTTCGAGGCGAAGCATCCGGCGCAGATCATCGAGTGCCACCGTCACTTCGCTCCATTGCCGATACGACGCCAGCAGCTCGTACAGGCGGACGGAATACGGAGACCCCATGCGCGCGACGTACTGGAGGTCGTAACGGAGGAAGTGACCCGAAAGGTTCTGCAAAAAAGGCAGCACGTCATACGCGAAACGCAGCTCGACACGGCCTTCCGAGGGAACGTAGCGAGCCCGCTGGACCCAGCGGCCGACATCCAGCTCAGCGTTGCGGTCAGGCTTCTCGTTCGGACGCCCGCAGAATATGAGCTGAGCTTCGTATAGCTCATCGGCCGCCTTGCGCAATTCGCGATACAGCCATCCACCACTCGCGTTGCGCAAAGGCGGAAACAGCCGCCGGAGATCGTCCACCGAAACGGAGAAGATCCGGGACTCCGTGATCTCGCTGGAGCGGTCCACCTGGGCGATGGTCGTCAGTAGCACCCTCGTCGCCATGATGTTCAGGGCGTATGCCGCTTCGACGAAGGCGTTGGCCTTCACGACCATGCTCTTTCCCTCGGAGGCTCCCTCGGAGACGACCTGGCCCTCAACCGGATCTGATCCCATGTGACTCCCTGATCTACAACGTAGTGCAAAAACGAAAACTTCTGCCGAATTACTCTGGATTCTACCCGGTCACTCAGAAGGGTGCAAGTCGATTCAATGGAAACCTGAAGACACAGACTGTTTCCGGGCGGAGCTGTAAATCGCAAGGGGGTATTTGTCCCATTTTCCGGTTCCCTGCATCCAGGGCCGAGGGGGTATTTGTCCCTTTCAGGGATGCCGTGTGCAGCCCGCCCAGTGTCACAGTCACAGTGACAGTCACAGGCACACGCACAGATGCACGAGGGGGTATTTGTCCCCTTTTTCGGTTCCCTGCACCCAAGGGCGAGGGGGTATTTGTCCCCTTCTGAGGGGGCATTTGTCCCCTCCAAAGGGGG
>NZ_KB898034.1:0-1251 GCF_000377325.1 Thioalkalivibrio sp. ALgr3
GCCTGGGCCTCGTGGCCCTTGCGGTGGGACTCGGGGATGATCTCGTGGCTGATGACGAACAGCATGGCACCGGCGGCGAAGGCCAGGCCCCAGGGGAGCAGGAACTCCATCAGGGTGATGGCCCCGGCGCCGATCAGCTGCACCAGGCCGGTGAGCAGGGTCACGCCGAAGGCGATGGCGCGGCTGTAGCCCAGCGACAGCAGGCTCACGCCCCGGATGAACAGGGCCAGCGCGAGGAGCGATCAATCAGGAAGCTCCGCCCCGGGGCTTCCCCCGTCGGGTCATCCTGAGACCCCGCCCGCGTTCTCCTCGCCCAGCCGCTGCTCGATGCGGTCCAGGATGGCCTCGAGCTCGCGGCTGCCTTCCATGGCCCGGTTCACCAGGGCCGCGCGCTTCTCGGGTTCATCCGGGTAATCGTGGGCGAAGCCGTTCCTCAGGGCGCGCAGCTCCTGCCACTGCGCGGCGCTGTCGAGATAGCCGAGCTTTTCGAGTCGATGCAGCTTGTCCAGCATCGGACGGTCCTCGAACGGTTCCTGGAGTGCCATGAGCACGGCCGGTAACAGGCGCATCCCCATGGCATCCTGCAACTTGCCGAATCGCAGGATGAACTGATCCAGGTCCTGCACCCCCCTCGTCGTCCATCGAATCCATCGCTTCGCCGTCCAGCGGCAGGCGGGGCTCCAGCGAAGACAGGGCGTGGCGCATGTGGTGGCGGTGCCTGCGGCATTCCTCGATGGCGTCCCGCAGGCGCTGGATGGCGGTGGCGGTCGAATTCATAACGGGATGCCCTCCTCGCGGGCGACCTGAAAGATGGGTGGATGCCGGCGCCGGCCGGGATAGTCCACCAGCAGGTCGATCTTCTGCTCGCCCAGTTCCGCCTCCAGGCGTGCGCGCAGGGCGATCTCGGCCTGTACGATGGAATCGACATCGCGCATCGGGGTATCGATCAGCAGGTCGATGTCGCCGCCCCGGGCCGAGTCATCGGTCCGGGAGCCGAACAGCCACACCGTGGTCTCCGGACCGAAGGTCTCGCCCACGGCCCGGTGGATGGCGTGTTGCTGTTCGGGACTCAGACGCATGGCGAACCCTCCTCTGAACGATCCTACAACGCCAGGTCGATGGCCAGCAGGGTGACGAACCCGACCAGCACCCCAGCGGTGGCCTGGGCCTCGTGGCCCTTGCGGTGGGACTCGGGGATGATCTCGTGGCTGATGACGAACAGCATGGCACCGGCGGCGAAGGCCAGGCCCC
>NZ_KB898035.1:0-1247 GCF_000377325.1 Thioalkalivibrio sp. ALgr3
TGGTCGAAGAGGCCGCCTCCTCCTCCGAGTCCCTCGACAATCAGGCCAACGAACTGCAGGAGCTCATGGCTTTCTTCAACAGCTCCCACAGCGAGTCGGATGCCGGTCAGGCCCGCGAACCCGCTCGCAAGGAGAGTGCGCGGCCGGCAGGCCAATCCGCCTCCGCAGGCCGCCGCAAGGCCCCGGCGCCGGAAAAGAAACCGGCCACCACCTCTCGCACACAGGCCGGCACAAAGAACGTCCGCAACGAAGAATGGGAAGAGTTCTGAGACTCCGGGCACCCGCCGCGCCAACATCCGGCGGGCGCCCTTTTCCCCGACCAGACAACGCAAAAACGCATGCGGATACCGTGCGCGTGCTCCGCGCGCGCCGGTATCGGGCCCAACAAGAATGAATCACGGGAGAGCCTTATGACGGCTGAACAAAAGGGTGACAGCATCACCCTTTCGCGAAACGAGTACTACGAGATGATCCGCATGCGCTGGGCCGTGGATACCGCCACCCAGCCGTTCATGATGATCCGGCCCGACTGGACCATCAATTACATGAATGAGCCGATGAAACGTCTCCTGCAGAAACGCGCTGCGGACATCCGCGCCGCCGGTGGTATGCCTTCGATCTCGCTGGAAGAAAGGCTGGACCGGATTTTCCCGCAGCTGCAGGCGGAGCGCTCGGTGATGGACACCTGCCGCGAGGAAGGAATCGACCGTGAATACCGGATGGGTGACGCCGTGTTCAAGGTCCATGTCACCGGTGAGGATTCCGAGGAGGGCGACTTTCTCGGCAATACGCTGGAATGGTTCGATCTGACTGAACAGCGCAATTCCGAAAGCCAGGTGGCAAACCTTATTGAGGAGGTCCACGAGGGTCGTCTCGACAAACGGATGGACACCGAGCATATGGAAGGCTTCGTACGCCAGATCGGCGACGACCTCAATCAGTTGCTGGATTCCGTAATCAGTCCCGTCAACGAGGCCATCCGCGTGGTCTGGGCCCTGCGGGAGGGCGACCTGACGGAGCGGATGCAGGGGGATTACAAGGGCGAGTTCGGCCGCATGCAGGAAGCCGTTAACAGCTCCATTGAGCGGCTGGACGGGCTGGTGGGCCGAAGCATGGAGGCGGCCAACCATGTGCGCGCGGTTTCGTCGGAGATCGCCCGAGGCAACACGGATCTGTCCCAGCGCACCGAAGAGCAGGCTTCGTCGCTGGAGGAAACGGCCTCCTCCATGGAGGAGATCACCTCCACG
>NZ_KB898036.1:0-1182 GCF_000377325.1 Thioalkalivibrio sp. ALgr3
ATTTGTCCCCTCCAAAGGGGGTATTTGTCCCCTTTTCCCTCTATACGGCCTTTGGAAACAACGACTTAGACCACCCCCAAAGGCAAAGGCAAAGTAAACCCCAAAGGCAAAGGAACAAAGGGAGCGCGTAACGCGCGCGGGCGTGTGCGCGGGCGCAGGCGTGTACGCACGCACACACACGCGCGCGTGCGCGCGCGAGCCTCCGGCTTCGCCTTCGGCCAGACGCGCCGGTTCAGGAGGGGAAGGGGTTAGATCAGGTACGAGATCGACAGCCCCGTGCCGACGATTGCCGCGCTGACGCCAGCGAGCCATAGCAGCTCCGAGCCAGAGCCGGTGACCCGGCGGAGGCTGTGCCGCACGTCCGGCCGCCACACCGGAATCCCCATCGGAGTGAGCCAGTCCAGGGTGACGTGGAGCAGGCCGCCCAGAGCAAACCCCCAGAGAATCGGCCACCCCTGGAAGCCCCCAACCAGGGCGAGCAGCACCCAGGCCGGAAGCCAGTGGGTCACGGTCCTATGCGGAACGGCCGACTGCCGGACCCGGCGGCGACTCCAGGGCCAGAACCCTTCCTCCTTCCAGCGGGGAATCTCCAGCGCATCCGGCGCAGTGCTCCCCAGGTACGCCCCGGCGGCAGCGATCACCCCGGTTCCGGACGGGAGGGCGAGGAGGATGGCGCTGCCCAGGGCGATTCCGCCGATCTTGTGGGAGGTTGACTTCATGGGCTTTGTCTCGGTGGCGATGATCTGACGGTTGCGGTACAATACACGGAGTTTACAATGCAACGATGAAAAGACGGCAGGGCGCCCCATGTTCCGGATGTTCGACATGATCTTCTTTGCCGGGGTGTTGTTCTTCCTCGGATGGATCTTCCTCGGATCGACCCCCGAGCAGCGGATGGAGCGTGCGTGCGCCCCGATTGGTTGGGGTGGGCAGCTTGTCGAGGCCGGAGGAGAACTGGCGACTGAACCGAATAGCTCAACCGTCCGCGTGATCCGGGAGTACACCGACAAGGGCGAATACGGCTGCCAGTACATCATCTGGCGCGCGTTCTATGCCCATCCCGATCAGCTCGAATCCGATTCTGCTGAGGAGGTGGAGACGTGAGCCGTCGCACGCTCCGATCCATGGCTGCGGGCGCGGTCGCTCCGGTACTGCTGGCCGGGGCGCCCGCGTTTGCGGACA